>DAOVYU010000220.1 GCA_030635465.1 Bacteroidales bacterium
CAGGGATTGGGGGGTGATATGATATATCCTGTAACCGCCATTACACTTGAAAAATCCCAGGTAACTTTTATTCCCATTGATATATTTTACAAAGCGGTTAAAGCTAATACCGAAATGGCACTTTACCTTGTGAAATTTTATGCCGATCAGCTTAAAGGGGCCGAAGTCAGGATGAAGCAAAATTCAACAATGACGGTGAAAGGAAAAGTTGTAGTTGCACTACTCACAATCATTAAGTCTTTTGGATTCAGCAAACAGGATCAATCACTTTTAAGTTATACTCCATCAAGAAAGGATATTGCAAGTTTATCTGATACAACCTATGAAACTGTAATCCGTGTTTTGGGAAGTCTTGAAAAAGAAAAGATTATCCATCTCGAAGGCAAAACAATCAGGATACTTGATCTCCTGACATTACAGAAGATAGGGAAGGAGTAAATAATTTAATCACAAAACAAACAACTTAAAACTAGCCAGTATAAGTACAAATGCCAGGATGTATTGCAATCGGATGGAGGAGAATTTATAACTTCCGGCAAAAGATCCCAGTAAACCACCACATAAGGCAGCAATTATCCAGACTGAAATTTGAGCATTTCCAATAAATCCGGATTGTATAATCCCCAATAATCCCGCAGCTGAATTTAGAAATATAAACAGTGCCGAAACAGCAGCAGCTTGCTTTATATTGGCCCATCCCAGTAAAATGAGTAAAGGACTTAAAATAATACCCCCGCCAAGACCAATCATCCCTGAAAAGAAACCCAATCCAGCTCCTATCAATAATGCAGGCAGCAGGGGAGGGTTTTCTAAATGTTTACTTTCTTTTGGCTTATAAATCAGCATACGTAATACTGCCAGAAACAGAAATACCCCGAGAATTACTTTATATATTTTAGGATCGATGCTCAAAGACGCTCCAAAAAAAGCAAAAGGAATGGATGTAATGATAAATGGTAATAAAATTTTAGGTTTAAAATAACCACCTCGATAATAGGCAATAAATGAAACACCAGCTACAAACAAATTGAGGATCAATGCAGAGGAACGCATGATCATAGGATCCAAACTGAACAATGCCATCAATCCCAGGTAACCACTTGCACCGCCATGCCCTATAGAGGCATACAGAAATGCAACAATAATCAAAAGTGTTATAAATGCTAATTCCATGTTTTCTCCTTTCCAATTCATCCCTAACTAAATATGTCAGGGAATCGGGAGGCCTGAATGTTTCCATTCAAACCCTTCGGTTTTTTTGCCATTGTTTGGATTTCATTAGGCAATAAAACTCGGAGTTAAAGGCAAAACTAATGATTATTTGTTCGGGATTATTTAGAACCAGGATAAATTAGCTAAAGGAATACCTTTTATCATAAATGTGAAGAATAGTATATATATTTGCGTATTCAAATACTGAAATATAAAAACATTGAATGAACACATTATTTAATATATCTGAAGGGGCGACCATTGCTTTGCATTGTCTTGCTATCATTGCTACTTCAGATAAAAAATATAATGTAAATCAGTTAGCAGAAAGGACCCGGTTTTCAAAAAATCACCTGGCAAAAATCATGAACATATTGGTAAAGAATCACTATCTTGATTCGGAACGTGGACCAAAAGGTGGATTTACCATGCGAGTTGAGAAATCTAAAACCTCCCTTTTTGAAGTGCTCGAAATGATCGATGGAAAACTCACTAAATTCGAATGTACGATCAGCTGTCAGGATTGTTATTTTGAAAATTGTTTGTTTGGTGATCAACCCGGCCATTTTAATGCTGAATTCATTCATTATTTAAAAAATAATACAGTATCAGATTTTAGTTTAAAACAATAATATCAGCAAATGAAAAGAGAGATAATAGTCATTGATGAAGAAAAATGCAACGGTTGCGGATTGTGTATTCCGGAATGTCATGAAGGAGCATTGCAGATCATCGATGAGAAAGCAAGATTGATCAGTGATCTTTTTTGCGATGGATTGGGTGCATGCATCGGCCACTGCCCTGAAGGAGCTTTAACAATTGAAGAACGTGAAGCCGAACCTTATGATGAAGTGAAGGTGATGGAAATTATGGTATCCAAAGGAGACAATACCATTAAAGCTCATTTGAGTCATTTGAAAGATCATGGCGAACTTGAATTTTTAAACCAGGCAATTAATTATCTAAGTGAAATAAATTACGATATGGACTTATCAAATTTTGAAGAAAAAAAGGAAACCCCCAAAGAAATTGTTGAAGAGTTATTTGGACAAAAATCCAATTCAGGAATTCCACATTCTGGAGTAATGGGTGGCTGTCCGGGTTCACAAACACGTGAATTTAATATTGATACGGAACAGGTTGAACAAGCAGGTAAACCAGCTGCTTTTGAAGTTAAATCGGAATTGAGACAATGGCCGGTTCAATTACATTTATTAAATCCACAGGCAAACTATTTCAGAAATGCTGAAGTTGTTTTAGCTGCCGATTGTGTTGCTTATTCAATGGGCGATTTTCATAATAAATATTTGAAAGGCAAGAGCCTGGCCATTGCATGTCCAAAGCTTGATTCAAATCTCGATAGTTATGTCGCCAAGCTGACTTCAATGATCAATGATGCACAGATCAATACATTAACTGTTTTGAGAATGGAAGTGCCCTGCTGTGGAGGATTGATTCAAATGGCTCAAACTGCAGCCCAACATGCTGACAGGAAAATTCCAATAAAGGAGATTGTCATTGGAGTTCAGGGTGATGTTTTAGGAGAACAATGGATTTAATGTGTCTATGAATGTCAGAATACATCAATAATACAGAAGATAGAATAAATGACCTGATTGCCTATGCTAAAGGAATTTTGCAGGGTGAAAGGGGAGCTGATCTTTATGATGAATATAAGGAGGTACTGGAAAAAGTAAACCCTTCTGATGTTGTCATTGTTGTGGATGAACTGGTAAAAACCGGTGAGGAAATGTCAGATATTAAACGGGCTGTAAATAAGATCCTGAATATTTTCTATGAATCTGTAAAACAGCATGGAAAGTCAACAGCAGAGGAAGGCAGCTTTATGTATTACCTGATGGCTGAAAACGGGGAGATGGAAAAGCGGATGAAAGCATTGAAAACGAAAATTAAAGCGGTTTTCAGTCAGAAGGATAAAATAGGTGAATTGCAAAAAAGGAAAGAAATTCTCAAATCAAAATTTATTGAACTGCAGGAATACGAAAAACATAATTTGAAAAAGGAGAATATTCTTTTCCCTTATTTTGAAAAACTATATCCCGATCATTTATGTGTGAATGTTATGTGGTCGATGCACGATGACGCACGAACCAGTTTGAAAAAATTGATTGCAAATCTGGATAGGGACCAGCCCTCTCTCAATGAGTTTAACCAGGAAATCGGGAAACTATATTTTGCAGTGCTACCGGTAATTTTTAGGGAAGAATACATTCTGTATCCGATTTGTCAAAAAGTGATTAAACAGGAGATTTGGGATGAGATGCTGGAACAAAGCAAAGAGATTGGATTTGCCTTTGTGCCGGGACCACAAACATTCCACAAGGATGAAAAAAAAGCAGAAATGAAAGAATTAATATCGGATTCGTTGATTGATCTGGATACTGGGAAATTAAACATAGAGCAAATCATCAATCTGTTTAATCACCTGCCTGTGGATATTACTTATGTGGATGAAAATGATGAGGTCAGGTATTTTTCAAATCCAAAAAACAGGCATTTTACACGGTCAAAGGCCATCATCGGACGTAAAGTTCAAAAGTGCCACCCGCATGAAAGTATTGATGTTGTGAACAAAATTGTAGAATCATTCAGATCTGGTAAAAAAGATTCGGAAAGTTTTTGGATTCAAATAAAAGGACGATTAATTTTAATCCAGTATTTTGCCATCAAGGATGAAAATGGAAATTATAAAGGTGTTGCAGAGGTGAGCCAGGATGTGACTGATATTAGAAAGTTGGAAGGGGAGAAGAGGCTGATGAATTAATCATTTTTAAAATAATGATTAAATGCTAGAATGATCTAATCCTTGAATAGGCATGGAGCGTTACTTGATAGCTGGAGTACAAGCGAAATAGGATTTAATCATTCAATACGCAGAGGTCAGACTGAGGCTCTCTCCC
>DAOVYU010000397.1 GCA_030635465.1 Bacteroidales bacterium
ACATTGAATTCCGATGCGATCAAGGAAGACCTGAGGTTTATAGCCAGTATGAAAAAACGTCCATTGGTTGGTTGGCATGACCCAAATTTTGGTATTCAATTTAGCAAAACATTGGATGTTATTGAAGATGCGGTGAAACCAGGGACACTGAGGTTCATTGCTGAAAGTAGTTTTTCGGTTCTTACCGAAAAAAACCTTCAACGAATGAGTAAAAATGGATTTATTGCTTTGGTTCCTGGCATTGAAAGTTGGTTTGAAATGGGCAAGAAATCAAAATCAGGGGGAAATACAGGATTGGAAAAAGTAAAAAAAATGGCAGCACATATCGAATTGGTTAATGGATATATCCCTTACCTTCAAACAAATATGATTTTCGGTCATGATAGTGATGTTGGTTCAGCGCCATTTGAATTAACTAAAAAATTCGTCGATCTCACTCCTGGAAATTTGGGTGCGTTCACCTTGTTAACTGCCTACGGAGAAGCTGCCCCAATTAACTTAATCTATCAAAAAGAGAACCGGATATTGCCTTTTCCTTTCAATTTCCTAAATAATGGACAGGCGATGAATGTAGTGCCAAAAAATTATGACTGGATTACATTTTATGATCATATTATTGATCTTTATGAATATTCATTTTCCTGGAAAGCAATCCTAAAAAGACTAGCTGCAAATAATAATGCTACAGCCAAATGGCTGAACTTTGTACGTGCTATTTCCAGGGAAGGATTTGGACGTATAAAATATTTAAAAACAATCCGGTATAATCTCATCAATGATAATTCCTTCAGGGATTATTTTGAAGGAAACACAACAAAGTTGCCGCAATTTTACCATACCATTATAAAAAAGGAACTGGGTTATATGTATAAATGGCTGCCAAAAGGTGCTATTTACCATGATCATAAGGCATATTTGAGAAAACAAAAACTTGGTGCAGTATGTACTTGATGAAACATTGAATCTTAATATTTATGTAGTTTTTTCATATAATAGTTTAAATATCCGTTCAGGAACTATATTTCAAATAATCACAAGGTCGTCAGCATTTGTAATCCGGTTTTTCTAAATTTTGATATAATCAAGATATATGGGAGAAGCATATCAGATAGAAGACCAGGATCAGGTTTATTTTATTACATACAAGGTGCTGGGAGTCTCTTTATGGATATAGATTCTCATTAATAGCATCCAGCAAATATTCGCTGGTATCACTTGCATATTGCCAGAACATCATCCCACCCATGTTGTTATCTATTACATATTCACATTTAAGTTTCACAGATTCCTCATCGTCATAAACAATCAACTGATTGGTTTCAGCATTGAAAAGATATGGCGCTTTTGCATTTTCATCCCAGTGCCTGGAAAAACCCTTCTTATAAACTAAACTGTCTTTAATATAGGTATATCTCCATAAAACCGCTTATATTGAGTCAAAATTAATTTAAAAATGGCTTTGTACAATAGGCACACTATCTATCCATCATGGCCCCACAAAGCCTAAGTTCAAGGCATGACACGCTGGATAGACTTAACGTTAGGAACAATTGAAACCTCTGATATGATGAAATAGGATTTTATTAAACCCAAACAACTCACTCCATGAAAAGTCATTGCATCATTATCCTAATTATGTGCTTTGCTTGGTACAGTTCATGTAATACTGATCCTGATACACAATTCACACCCGTACTGACATCACCTTCAAACGGGGCGGTACTGGATAACGGCGACCATCATAAGTCTGATTTAATGACATGGGTATTTGACTGGCAGCACTGTGAAGGAGCTACAAAATATCACCTTTATGTAAAACATCCTGAGGCTACCGACACTGTAATTAATATAGATGACATAATAAATTCTGAATACACAAAAAGCGAGTATGCATACGTGGTCGATCGAAATCGTTACGATTGGAAATGGAATGTACATGCAATGGTTAATGGTGTTTGGGGGCCTTCAACAACGCAGTCATTTGATGTGGAACCTTTGGATACTGATTGCGATCCCTAATACATTAGAAGAAAATAATTCTCAATTATTTGTTTATAAAAATCAAACCTAATTCTTCATTAGAACTTTCTATCGGAGACTTAAAACACTACATTCAAACCATTAATGAACAGATTGATTCAGATGATTTGAAAGTAAAACCTGAGAGCATTTATACCTTACAAGTTACTTATAGGAACAGCAGGGGGAAAAAAAATGAAGCAAAGAGGTTTTTTGGAGAAGTAAAATTCCCCCTCTAGTTTGCAACTACACCTTTATATTATTGGCTCATCACCAATTTGCGTACCTGCATGGTTTTTATAAGAGTATATTTTGCATGTAAAAATTGTATTAGACCCTATTGTAGCTAAATCTCATCCTCCTACTTTCATTTATCTTTGTCCTCAAGCCGGACGGGCTTTTACTTTCTGTCTTGAAACAGAAAGTAAACAAAGAGTTCAAGGCTGTATAAAAATCCCTAAAAATTGTCTTCAAAAACTAAAAGAATTGAAACTCGCCCAGCCGCACCTGCCTCCCCGATGCTCAAACATCAATTCTTTCTTAACGCTTTTCAAGATAATTTTCTTAACGGGATTTTGATGAGGCCGCGTTCAGTGTAAAAATCATCACTTGAAAAAAGTGAAAATTATTAACACTCTGAATTGTCTAGGTACGCATTATGTTGAAGATCCTAG
>DAOVYU010000190.1 GCA_030635465.1 Bacteroidales bacterium
CATCGGCAGATTGATCATAAAAGTTATGGTCCCAGGCAAATTGTAAAACTATTAAATAGCTATTCCTAATCCATTTTAAATCGTTACGTTTATAAAGAGTGTCATCAAATGTTTCAATATCAAACAAGTATTTTTCCTGAAACATTTTCTTCAAACCATTCTGCCATTCACCTGTAAACTCTTCAATATATAAATCATATGTAACTGATCCTCCGGGAAAAATGTAAGATTGGTACCTGTTTTTAATACCCTTCGTTACATCTGTTCGACGGGCAATGGCACAAAGGGATAATTCGTCATCAAGCAGAATAGAGCTATAACCCATCTCCCATGCGTTATCAGGTAAAATAACACCAATGGATTTTTTTCCTGGAAGAAATAATTTGGTTTTTGCCAGACTCCATTGAGCATCACCGGTGATATAAATATGTTCATCACCCTGACCAAAAGGAACAAAATTTTCAATGGTAATGGTATCATATGTGTTATTCGAGATATTTATCTGATATTTAATGCCTCTTGTAAATAAGGAATCCTGAACAATTGTTCCATACATTAGGGTATCAATATAAAAATATAAACTATCTTTAAAATGCATTCCTTCATTTCCAGCCGAAAAAACCAAAGAGTCCTGCCAGAGAAAAGAAAATAATGGAAGTTCTTCTAATGGATAGTTAATACTGTCTTGACTTAAATAATATTTTATCGCAGGACCATTTTCCTTATTTATCTGTATTGTTTGAGCCTGAGATAAGTTTATGCCAACAATTGAAATCAGGATAAAAAGTGATTTTAATCTGATGATCATTTTAATTTTTTTTAGGTCTGTAACGGCTAAATTCAGTTATCTTACAATTTTAGTTATTTTTGGCATATAAAACAAAAAAAATGCCACTCGACACCATAATTGAACTTGAAAGTGTAACCATATTTCAACGTGAAGTCCTTGTTTTATCGGATGTAGACCTGAAAATTGAAAAAGGTGAATTTGTTTATTTAATTGGTAAAACCGGAAGTGGTAAAAGCAGCCTTCTGCAAACCATTTATGCTGACCTTCCCTTATTGCATGGAACTGCAAAGGTCGTTGGGTTTGATTTGGGTGCTATTAAAAACAAAGAAATACCCTATCTTAGAAGAAAACTTGGAATTGTATTTCAAGATTTTCAACTGTTATCTGATCGGTCAGTTACTGATAATTTGCATTTTGTAATGAAAGCAACCGGTTGGAAGGATAAAAAAGAAATGGATCAACGGATACAAGATGTATTGGAGAAAGTTGATCTGGGAACTAAAGGATTTAAAATGACACATCAATTGTCTGGAGGTGAGCAACAACGTGTTGCCATTGCAAGGGCTTTGATCAATGACCCTGAAGTTATTCTGGCTGATGAACCAACAGGTAACCTGGATCCTGAAACTTCACGAGGTATTATGCAGCTTTTGTTTGAGATCAGTAAAACAGGAAGATCCGTATTGATGGCAACCCACAATTATTCTTTGTTCAAAGAATTTCCTTCACGTACCATTAAATGTGAAAATGGAGAAGTTACTTCCTGAGGAATGAATCCTGATTTTTCCCTTATTTAATTATTGAATACCAGTTCAATCAACTTTTGGGCATTGAGCTCATTTGAGTAGCGTTTGTTTAGTACTTCTTCCCGCAATTCAATTGACTGTTGTTTAAATTCTCTGTGAAACAAATCTTTTAACAGTACTTTTTGTGCTTGCGCATTATCACCAACTACACATAATTCATTTAAACCAGTTCCATTCAGCATTTTATCATTTACCAGGCAGAACCTGCCTTTATATAAAGTATTGAGCAATTTTAGTTTTAAGCCTGTTGCCTGGAAGGTAACCAGGATATTAACATGGGCATCCCGAATCAACTCAAACATTTCTGAATCGTCAGGATTTGGAATAACTTTAATATTCGAATGTTCATCAGCAAGTCTATAAATGAAGTCTGGAGGGTTCATTCCAGCGATGATCAATGGAATATCAATATTATTAAATACTTGCTCAATTAAATAGGACACAGCATGTGCATTTTCAGGCACTTCAATATTCCCATTATAAAGTGCATACTCTCCTTTTCCTACAACACTTTCTACCTGATTGTTCGCATGGAAGCTGGGTAGGTATTCAACCTGATTTTTAGGAAAATGGTCTTTTAAATATTGTGAATCCTTTTGAGAAACCACTAACATCAATGACGCATGTTTCAAAACTTTTTGATAAAGCTTCAATTTTAAACTGGCCATCAAAAAATAAACCTTATTTCTTAAGTTTTTGTCAACTTTAAATAAACTATAATAGTACCTGTGTTCAATATTACTTTCCCGATAAATTTTGAATCTTTTTTTCAGTCTTTTATCATCCATGTAATAACAGCTGTGTAAACCTTCAAATAAAATGGGATATTGATCTTTTGTCAGGTTGTTAATTAGCTTATTCGACCGTCTGCTTGAAACAATGTAAGGTTTAAATGAGAGTGCTGAATTTATTCCGACAAGTCGGGGATAATAGAAAACCTGGCTGCAATAATTGGCAAGTTTTTCACTCCTTTCACGACCAGGATATTCATAACAATGAAGAATTATTTTTATACCTTTTGTATGAAGGGCTTTTAACTTATACCATACATCAATAACACCTCCATAATTTGGAGGATAGGGTATGTCGAATGCTACAATATGCAGGTATCGGTCAAACATATTTATTATATACTTCTAATACAATTTTTTCTTCTTTCTCCCAGCACAATTCTGAGGCAGCAAACTTACAGTTTTCTTTCCATTCATTTGTTTTGATCGGATCCAAAGTCATTTTCTTTATTTTCTCTGCAATATGTTTTGGATCATGGCTGTCAATTGTATCGCCAATATTATATAATGCAATGATTTTTTTGATTTCCACTAATGGGGATGCCAATACAGGTATTCCAGCATGGATATAATCAAATAATTTATTACCCAAACTGTATTTGTAGTTTAAGTTAGTGTCTTTGTCGATGGTGATGCCCAGATCAGCATTCATAGTATATTGATACAACTCTTCAATCGGTTGCCTAGGAAGAAATAGTATTTTTTTATTTAGGTTCAAATCAGATGTAAGCTGTTTTATATCTTGAATTACATCTCCACCTCCAATAATTAATAATAAGTGTTTATCAAGAAATTGCATTGATTGAATCAATTCTTCTGCACCTCGCTGTATATTAATTCCTGAACCTTGTAAAATGATAATTTTTTTATCCAATGGCAGATTAAGATCCTTTCTGCTTTTTAAATGAACAAATTTTCTGGTAGGAGGAACATTTCTTACCACTTTCACCTCAACATTATATTTGTCATTATAAACTTTAGCAATGGAATCGCTTACTGTAAAAACATCTAATAATTTAGGAAAGATCCATTTTTCAATCTTAAGCCATACATTTTGAACAAATTTTCTGTGGATTACTTCCGGGGTTTCTGTAAACAACTCGTGACTGTCGTATATGATTGGTTTGTTTTTTAATTTACTGATCAAATAATTTGGCATTAAGGTATCCAGGTCATTGGAAACCAATAGATCAGTTTTGTTGAATAAAAGATAGAAAAATAGTCGGATGTTGTATTCTGCATAAAACAATGGGCCTTTTTCAAACAATAGTCTCATGCGGTGCAGCTTATAAGATCTTGATGGTAAAGCCAAACTGTCGTACTTTTTCCTTCCCACCAATATAACTTCAAATTGCAAGCTAGCAAGTGTATTGCACATTTTGTCAACCCGTTGATCGGTTACAAGATCATTTATTACCGAGACTATTGCTTTTTTCAAGTTCTTCTTGTTTTGCTTTGCGAAAATAATAATAAAGCCATATGAATGAATTGATTTATCTTTGAAACGATGGAAATCAAAGAACATTATAATATTCAGCTCTTGAATACCTTCGGTATTAAAGTAGATGCAAAATATTTTACCGAGGTTGCTTCTATTCAAGAAATGCAAGAGGCTATTGAATTTTCGGAACAAAATAAGTTACCCATTCTAATTTTAGGTGGTGGTAGTAATTTATTATTTACACAAGACTATCAGGGACTTGTTGTCAAAATTAACATGAAGGGCATTAGTTTGCTAAAGAAAGATGATAAGCATTTTTATGTCAAAGCTTGTGCCGGAGAAAATTGGGATGATTTTGTAAGTTTCTGTTGTAACTCAGGTTATTTCGGTTTGGAAAATTTATCCCTGATCCCCGGAAATGTAGGAGCCTCTCCTATTCAAAATATTGGTGCATATGGTGTTGAGTTAAAGGATCATTTTTATGAACTTGAATTTTATGATTTTGCTAACGGGGAAATAAGAAATTTTAATAATTCAGATTGTAACTTCGGATACCGGAACAGTATA
>DAOVYU010000123.1 GCA_030635465.1 Bacteroidales bacterium
TGGAATTTGAAGGAGAGTGGATGCAACATGAAAAGTATGGTGAGCAATTTAAAGCTCATCATGTTATTGAGAAAAAACCTGCTTCTGCATCTGCTTTGGAAAAATACATTGGTTCAGGTTTAATCTATGGCGTTGGCCCAAAAATAGCTAAACGTATTGTGAAATATTTTGGGAAAGATACCCTTGAAGTTTTTGAAGATAACATTGAACGATTGACAGAAGTACCCGGAATTGCTAAAACAAAGATGGAGCAAATTTCATCCTCATGGACCGAGCATCGTGAGATTAGAAACGTTATGTTGTTTTTGCAGAAATACGGTGTAAGCACTTTGTTTGCTGTTAAAATTTTCAAGAATTACGGCAATGATGCCATTAAAATTGTTCAGGACAACCCCTATCAATTATCTAAAGATATTTACGGCATTGGTTTCTTGTCGGCCGATCGTATTGCTTTGAGCCTGGGTATTGAAAAAAACAGCCCCAGGCGAATCCGGGCAGCAATTGGTCATGTGCTTGGAGCAAGCAGAGATCAGGGTCATTGCTATCTGGAATCAGAGCATATCCAGGAGGAGGTTGAAAAACTGTTAAAGGAGGATTTTCAGGAATTGACAGCAACCGGGATTGCGGGAATGGAAAAGGATAACGAACTGAGAGTCCGTTTAAAAAAGGGAGAACCTGAACCTGTAAAATGCTACTATTCCAAAAGTCTTTATTACGATGAGTTGCATACAGCAGAGCGAGTGAAAAAGTTCATTTCTCAAAAAATCACAGTGGATGAAAAACGAGTGGAAAAATGGTTAAAGCGATACAATGAGCTGCAGGCATTTCCGCTTAGTGATGAACAATACAATTCAGTATTGGGAGTAACCATGCATGGGTTTTCTATTCTTACCGGTGGGCCGGGTTGTGGTAAAACAACTACTATCAAAGCATTGGTGAAATTGCTGAAAGCAATGAAAAAGAGAATTACTCTGGCAGCTCCAACCGGACGGGCAGCACAACGTATGTCTGAAATTATTGGCGATGAATCACAAACCATCCACCGTTTGTTGGTTTGGCAACCTATGTCGGGACAGTTCAAAAAAAACGAAGAGGAACAACTGGAAACTGATTTCATCATTATTGACGAATGCTCTATGCTGGATATCTCGTTGGCAGCAAGTTTATTGAAAGCCATTCCATTAACCGCTCAGGTATTGTTTATTGGCGATGCCAATCAATTACCATCGGTTGGAGCAGGAAATGTATTGAAAGACCTGATTGACAGTCAGAAAATTCCATTATTTCAGCTTGCCAAAGTATTTCGTCAGGCTCAACAAAGTCAGATTAATAATTATGCTCACCAGATTAACAATGGAACAATTCCTAAAATAGAATCGCCCATTAATCACCCGGATATTTGGAATACAGAAGATGATTGTCTGTTTTTTGATTCAGAAGAGGCCACTAAAGACCAAATGAACTTCATCAGGAAGATTCGTAGCTCCATGAAAAATGTGATTGATAATGAAGGTGTGGCTTTTATGAGAGAAAGCAAACCGGATGATGTGGAGGATAATTACAAGACAGTTACCCTGGAAGATGATTATTATATTGATTCTACTTCACCACAGGAAATAGAAGAAATCAGGAAACAGGGTGTGCGTTCATACATATTTTCAATTCCTAAAAACTTCCTGGAAACCAATATCAATACATTGCTAAAGTCAGATACTCATGCCTCAGCACTAAAAGAGGTGCTTAAGAGTATTCATCCCTGGTCGTCGTTGAACCTTGGCTTTATAGCTTCGGAAATGATTGTTCGCTTATATACCCAAACTATCAAAGAGAGAGTTGGAAAAAACCTTGAAGTCCAGATTTTATCTCCAATGACAGTTGGTAGCCTGGGTACACGAAACTTAAATCAACTCGTTCAATCGACGTTTAATCCGGAAAACAAAAACAAACCTGTTTTAGAAATGGGAGAACGTAAATTTCGTTTGAATGACCGGGTTATCCAACGAAGAAATAATTACGATCTGGAAGTGTTTAACGGTGATATTGGCGAAATAAACGCAATAGATAATCAGGAGATGACTTTGGCAGTTACTTACCACAATGGAACAGAAAGCAGAAATGTTTTTTATAAAAAGCAGGACATTATGGATCTCGATTTAGCATACGCCATTACAATCCATAAATCACAGGGAAGCGAATTTGATGTGGTAATCATTCCTTTAGTGATGCAGCATTTCACGATGTTGTACCGCAATTTGATTTACACTGCTTTAACCCGTGCGAAAAAAATGACGATTTTTGTTGGTACAAGAAAAGCGCTTGGTATTGCTGTTAAGAACATTGACAACAGAGTCCGAAAGACAATGCTGAAAGTGATCATTCAGGAATGATTACTTTTTTTTTGATTTTGTTTAACAAAAACCAATTCAGGCAGAATAATTAGTATTTCTTTCACGTCGTTTGCGTCATCTTGCTTTTTCCAATAAAGAATAAAATTCACCTTCGATTCAAACAGACGATAACCATTTTGTTCCAATGAGGTTTTTCTTTTCGCAAAATGGTTAGAAAACTTAACTACCGTTTCACCATTGGAATTTGTTAATCCCTCATCACTGATTGACAATGATTGTCCGCTTTCAAGAGGCAATATCCTATGCCGGATGTAATTAAAATAACCTAAGTTGATATCATTATGCATTAAATACAGCACCAGATACCCGGGAGTTGAATAACTACTATTATCGTTTTCGCAAGACATATTATCAACAATAATATTATTCAGATAATTGCCATTATGGTGGATTACTAAATTTCGTTTAGCGCGGGTCATCGCAACATACAACTGACGTTTATTATCATCCGAATCAGCATTGAAATCATCAAGCATCAAAAAGACATTTTCAAACTCTTTCCCTTTTGCTTTATGAATAGTAGAAACGTTTATCGTCTCACCGTTTTCTGAGGAGAAATCTTCCAGCTTTGATTCTTTTATGAAAACAACAAGATCTGATATGTACTTAGCCCTGGGATTAGTTTCCTGAAAATCAATAATTAATGATTTGCATAGTTCAAAATTTGAGCTTAGACGGTGTTTTTTAGTAAACTTCCTCTTTGCATCGGCCCAGGTATCATTGCTAATTAAAGCAGCACCTTTATCACTCTTCAATTCATCAATAAATGATCTGATTTCATAAAGATTACAGAGGTTAAATCCATCGTTTGACTGAATTAATTTTGCCGGCATTCCGTTTTTGAGAATCAATCCGGTAATTTGCAAAGCCTCATCGTTTGTCTTTGTTAAAACACCTGTAGTTCCTGATAGGCCGGATGAAATTATATCTCTCACCAGAGGTACAATCAGGTTTCTGCTCTGATAGTGAATGAGCCTGATCTGACCATTGTCTTTTTGGACAGGTGTAATAGGTGTTGTTTTAAAACGTCGTTGAATTCGTTTAACAAACTGATTTGTAAACTCAATAAGATTCTTTTTACTTCTGAAATTTTCAATTAGTTCATACTTTTTTGCACCATCTTCCAAAACAAATTGCTCAAAATACTTCGAATCAGCCCCTCTGAAAGTATAAATATTCTGGTCATCATCACCAACAGCAATCACCCTCATTTCTTCATTCTTATCCATAAGGGCCTTTATTAAACGGAATTCATCCAAATCCATGTCCTGAGCTTCATCAATTACCAGAACATTTTTTGTAATACGATTTCGCTCTACTTCGCCATTTATGATTTTTTCAGTTGTAATTTGAAGGATTTTATCTGATTTTTCAAGATTACCAACTCTTCCCAGCAAGTTGAAACAATACGAATGAAAAGTCCTAATTTCCACGTAGTTAGCAGCATTGCCAATTAGATCAAGCAATCTTTTTTTGAACTCTGTCGTGGCAGCTCTTGAAAAAGTAAGCATTAACAACTGTTCGTGCTTAATGTCTTCCAATAGAAGCAAGGAAGCTAATTTGTGCACCAGTAATCTGGTTTTTCCACTGCCTGGTCCTGCTGCAACAGTAATATTTTTGGACTGAATATCGTTGATAATCTCCAGCTTGCTCAGGGCCAGTGAGTCGAATAACTGACGAAATTTGCCTGGTGTAATGTTCTTTTTAATATCCTCTTTCAGACTTCCGGGAAAGTATATATTTAGAAATGAAGAATAATTCAATTGGAAATAGTCATCTGCAAACTTCAATGCTCTATTGTAATCAACCAGCATCTTTTTAGCATACTCACCAACAATATGAATTTGCTGAATCTTATTGTCATAAAACTGATCAAGATGTATGTAATCATCATTCTTGTATTGAATCTTATTGTTTTGTTCAATTCTGTCAATGGTCAATCTGTTATATACAACTAAAAAGCCGCCTTCTATTATAATTGCAACAATTCTGGACAAATAAAACAGAGTATCTTCGATATCTTCAATTGAAATATCAAGTTTAAAGAGCATTGACTCCTTATTATAACTCTCTTTTAGCTCATGAACAGAGAACTCAACCAGCATCTCATTTTTGTTGATACTGCCATCCTCTTGCACCTCCTGTGTTTTGTTATACAGGAAACTGACGATGAATTTTGATAGTTCATGCCTCTTTCTTTGTTTCTGTTTTAATACATCTTTATGTTGAGTACATATTATTGTGATATAATCTCTCGAATTGTTATGATTATTCCATTTGATCCAATTTTTTATTGCCCAGTAATTCAGAATTGTCTTAATCCTGTTCGGATTGATATCTTTACATCCATTCTCAAATCCTTCTTCATTTAATTCCTTCAGATGCAAGGTTTTTTCTTGTTCTTCAATAACAGGTAAAAGATAGTTCTCTATATGAGCATAGGATTCAACAATACTTAATGAGCGGTTTATATTGTCGTTTTGCTTTATATACGCAGTTAAATCTTTTGTATCTGCCAGAATTTTTTCTTCTCTCAGAAGTGTTATAATTCTTATTACTTCCCCTTTAACAATTCCCAGGTGGTCTGAAATGTAATCAATTCTGGATTCTGCAACTTCATCATTTGTGTGTTTCCGGTTTTTTGCTGCAAGTATTTTTTTAATGATACGAATTGCATTAACTTTTTGCTTTTCATCAAATCCTGAAGAACTGTTTATCTTTTCAATTGCCTGTTGAACATTTTTCACCAGAATGCTATTTGCAAAGATCCTGGGAATGTTTTGACCGCGTTTTAAATACCCTGCATTCTCAATTGCTGCAA
>DAOVYU010000164.1 GCA_030635465.1 Bacteroidales bacterium
AAGCATGTCCGTTTCAAAAAACCATTAAAAGTTAGAATGGATGGGAAGAAAAGGATTTCGGTGATTACGATTAACTAACTCTTTTATTGTCAATTACTGCTTGTTCAATTTATTATTTATACTATCTATAAATTAGGAACTGGCTAAATATTTAAACTGGTTTGATATTCAAACATTTAGATACTTTCCATCCCTATTTTTACTAAGCATATTTAAAATATATTATATCGATTCTACGAATAATTTTTATTATTGTACGTAGAAAACTGTACATCACGTTATTTAATTAAAGAGGAGATAAAAATGTACGAATTTGTTGCGTTAAGTCTAAAATGCTCGAAATGTGGTGAATCTTTAATGGACAAAGATCATCTTGTTGACAATGAGCCCAGTATCCTTTTAAATGTTGAAAAGGAGGGGAAAAATGGAAGCATCAATCTAAGTTCAATATATGGGAGTTATAATTATACCTGCGACATTGATATTCCGGTAGGTGAAATGGCGCAATTCTCTTGTACACATTGCAACGAGGTGCTAAATTCTGAAACCGAATGCCTGACATGCGGTGCAGGGATGGTTCCATTTTATTTAGATATGGGAGGAAAAGTTAGCATTTGCTCACGAAGTGGCTGTAAAAATCACCATGTGGAATTTGAAGATCTTTCCCAGGCATTGAAAAAGCTTTACCAGGAATATGGTTTCCGCGGAAGGAAATATCCAAAAGATGAAAGAAGCGAAGAGGACAAAAACAAAGTTATAGAAAAGGTAGTGGATGAAAATCAGGAGATTATTGAAAGTGGTACTTTTTTGCAAAGCTATTGTCCACATTGCCGGAAAAGTCTTCATGAGAACGACATGCTAAAATTAAAAATCATTAATGGTGAAGAAGGATTTTTATTATTGAGTCCGTACCTCAATAGCTTTACCTCTAAATCTACCATATACCTTCCTGAAGATAAGGCAGTTTCTGATGTCAAGTGTTACCACTGTGATACCAGTCTCGTAGAAAAGGAAAAAAACTGTGGAAAATGCAATTCACCCATTGCAAAGATTAATGTAAGTGCTTCCACCAAACTGATCGACTTTTATATGTGCACTAAAAAAGGGTGCCGGTGGCATGGTTTAAGTGCAGACGACCTCTACTCAATAAAGTTGGAAGAAAGTGATGAATGGTAAACAATGGTTCGGGTTTTGAGATCAAATTTAATATTCTAATACTTATCAAACTATACTATACAGACTATGTTCCAGATTGTAAGAAAACAGGAAATGGCAGCCGGTACAATCATCCGGTTCGATATCAGTGCCCCTAAAATTGCGAAGAAAATCAAAGCAGGACAGTTTATAATTTTACGTGTAAATGAAACCGGGGAGCGAATTCCGCTAACAGTAGCAGATAAGGATGAATTTGCCGGAATCATTACTATCATTTTCCAGGTAGTAGGCAAAACAACAGCATTAATGCGATCGTTGAATGAAGGAGACCTTATCAAAGATGTCGTTGGTCCACTTGGGCGCCCTGCAGAATTGGAAAAGATCGGGACTGTTGTGATGGTTGGCGGCGGAACAGGTGTTGCCATATTGCACCATGTAGCCAAGGCTTTTAAAGAAGCTGGAAATTATGTTATTGGGATTATGGGCGCAAAGGATAAGGAAATGCTGATCCTGGAAAATGAGATGAAGCAGATTTGCGATGAGTTAATTATTACAACTGATGATGGAAGTTATGGGGAGCGCGGTTTTGTGACACAACCGCTGGATAAATACCTGGGTGAACGGGATGACATTAAACTGGTATATGCCATTGGCCCGATAATTATGATGAAGAATGTGGTGAAACTAACTAAAAAATACAATGTTAAAACCATGGTCAGTTTAAATCCTATCATGATTGACGGAACAGGAATGTGTGGAGGATGCCGTGTAAAAGTAAATGATGAAACACGGTTTTGTTGTGTGGATGGCCCGGACTTCGATGGTTTTAAAGTTGATTTTGACGAACTCATTAACAGGAATTCACTTTATATAAAAGAGGAGAAGGACTCATTGTTGTTCTCAATTAGATAAAATCCCTAAACTTAAATCACAAATACTCAAACATGGATTGGAACTTAGCTTTTTGGGATTTGTGATTTATTTGAATTTTGGCTTTTTCAAATTTGAAATTTAAAGTAAAAACTATGCTTGATCATGACATTAAATATCTAAAGTTTAAAACCTATTTACACACCTACTGTCCGCATTGTCATAATAGTTTCAATGTTGAAAAAAAAGATACTAACCAGCTAGAATTCAAAGCCATTTACAAAGGGAAGGAAATGGAGCTGAAGTTAAGCCCTTACCTTGATGTGTTTGAAATTGAATCATCGGTAGATATTAAAGAAGATGAGGTACTGGATGACGTCTTTTGTCCTCATTGTAATAAAAGTTTACTAAATAAAGAAACTGCTTGCGGAGAATGCGGATCACCAGTTGGAGAGGTGATCATTTCAGCATTATCAAAATTGATCCCGTTCTACGTATGCATGAAATATGGCTGTGAATGGCATGGATTGACCAAGAGGGATGAGCGGCGTATCAAACTGAAAATACCCCGGCAGGATATGCCTGAACAGGATCAAATACTCAGGGTGCATAATTTCCAGGAAGTTCCCTACGGCTATACTTCAGAACTTGCACTGCTGGAAGCCGGCCGATGCTTACAATGTAAAAATCCCCAATGTGTTTTAGGTTGCCCCGTAAATATTGACATCCCTAAATTCATTGCTCTGATTGCAGAAGAAAAATTTGATGAAGCAACTAAAAAGATAAAAGAAACAAATTTATTTCCAGCCATTTGTGGAAGGGTTTGCCCTCAGGAATCACAATGTGAGGAAAGATGTATCGTAGGACATAAAGATGAACCCGTTGCCATTGGAAGACTTGAACGGTTTGTTGCTGATTACGAGCGAAAAATGGACCTGGTGAAAGCACCGATCATCACAGAAAATACGGGTCAGAAAATTGCTGTGATCGGATCAGGACCGGGCGGTTTAACTGTGGCTGCCGATATGCGGCAGTTAGGTTACGGTGTTACTGTATTTGAAGCATTGCATGAAACGGGTGGAGTACTTACCTACGGAATTCCTGAATTCAGAATGCCTAAATCAATTGTTCAGTTTGAAATCAATTTCCTGAAAGAAATGGGCGTTCGTATCGAAACTAACCAGGTGATCGGGAACATTCATACAATAGATGAATTGCTGGAAGAATTTGACTCGGTGTTTATTGGTGTAGGAGCAGGCTTGCCAACATTTATGGGACTTGAAAATGAAAGCCTTGGGAATATTTTCTCAGCCAACGAATACCTTACCCGAATGAATTTGATGAAAGCATATTTATTCCCCGAATACGACACACCAATGCCCAAAGGACAGAAGGTAACGGTAATCGGTGGAGGAAATGTGGCCATGGACTGTGCCCGCACAGCCAAACGAACGGGAGCCGACGAGGTGACAATAGTTTATCGCAGATCACGTCATGAACTCCCGGCAAGAGCAGAAGAAGTTCACCATGCAGAAGGAGAAGGAATTAAGTTTAAGCTTTTGACCAATCCGGTAAAATATATCGGAACTGATCACAACACTATAAAAGCAATGGAATGCATAAAGATGGAATTGGGTGAGCCTGATGCATCAGGAAGAAGAAGACCGGTTCCAATCGAAGATTCTAATTTTGTATTAGATACAGATCTGTGTATTGTTGCAGTCGGAACAGGACCCAATCCGGTAATCTTCCAATCCACACCCGACCTGAAGCGAAATAAATGGGGCTATATTGATGTGAACCCTGAAACCAATGAAACATCGAAAAAATTTGTATATGCAGGCGGAGATATTGTTACCGGTTCGGCTACAGTAATTGAGGCCATGGGTGCCGGAAGGATTGCAGCACGGGCAATGCATAAAAAACTTTCAGCAATAAGAAAAAAGAAAACGAAAAAAGTTGCTGCTGAAAAATAGAATTTGAAAGTAAATTCATCCGATGACTTAAAGTCATCGGATGAATACTATAACTATTTTACTAAAATCTTCCTTAAAATAGTTTTTTTCTCAATCTCCAATTCAATGAAATAAACCCCTGGTTCAAATTGAGAGACATCAATTTGGATTTCACTTTGATCTACTTCTAAACCATTAATAAAGTGTCCCTGAATATTATAAATAGAAAGTGAACCAATCTTAACATCGGATTGAATATTTAAAATATGATTGCAAGGATTTGGAAATATTTTATATTGTTCTAAACCTAATTCATCAGTACCATAAAACAGAACATAGGTTGGATCAGAAAGTGCTGACTCACCAAAATAATATACAGCCGAAACCCAGTATTCATATAAGCCTTCAGTTAATCCAACATCAATATATGTTAGTTCGGTTATCAATGAACTATTTATTTGTACACTATCACGATAAACATTATACCCATCAGGTAGAAGACAGGCAATTGGTTCTTCCCACAATAAAGTAACATCAAATTCATCAGGATAGTGAGGTATTCCTTCAAGGTCATATGGTTCAAGATCAGCTGGAGTAGGGACTGTTATACAAAATTCAGGTGTTGGCATAGATTCCCCGCTTTCATAAACAGCTGTTATTTGGTAACAATATTCCACTTCAGGAATTACATTCGCTTCATAAAACTCTGTAC
>DAOVYU010000144.1 GCA_030635465.1 Bacteroidales bacterium
AAAGATACAAGAACAAATTCCTGAAGTTGACGCAATACTTTTAGATGATGCATTTCAACACAGGTATATTAAACCAGGATTATCGATACTGCTTACAGATTTTCATAATTTGTACAATCAGGATTACATTGTTCCATCAGGTTCATTAAGGGAGTTTCGTTCAGGGGCGCGGAGGGCAGATATAATTGTGGTCACAAAATGTGCTAAAGTATTATCACCACTCACCCGAACACGCATCAATGAAGAGTTAAAACCGCTGCCTCATCAGGAACTTTATTTTTCATATATCGAACATGGTGCTTATACACCTATCCCGGGAATAAAATTTATTCCTGATAAGAAAAAGAAATATTCTACCATATTACTATTTGCTGGAATTGCCAATTCCTATCCATTGGAATTCTATTTGAAAAATCTGTGTATTGACCTTGAGATTCTAAAGTTCCCTGATCATCATGAATACAATAAAAAGAATGTAACCCTCATTTTAGAAACTTTTGATAGTATATTTTCGCAAAATAAAATTATTGTTACAACAGAAAAAGATGCCATGCGTTTAATGTATCCTGAATATATTAAAATGTTGAAACATTACCCGGTATGTTATATACCAATTGAAATAAAATTTCATAAAGAAGACAAAATAAAATTCGATAATCAAATACTTCAATATGTTAAAGAAAATACAAGAAACGACTAAATATATCAATGGGAAAATTGATTCAACGCCTGAATTTGGGATTGTATTAGGAACAGGCCTTGGTGGGTTGGTAAATGAAATACAGATTTCTGCTACCATTGCCTATAACGATATCCCTAACTTCCCGGTTTCAACTGTAAAGGGTCATGAAGGAAAATTAATTTTTGGCATGTTGGGTGGTAAGAATGTTGTTGCCATGCAGGGAAGGTTCCATTTTTACGAAGGTTATTCAATGCAGGATCTGACTTTCCCCATAAGGGTTTTAAAACAACTTGGAATTAAGTTACTCATTCAATCCAATGCTGCAGGAGGTGTAAATCCTGATTATGAGATTGGGGATTTAATGGTGATAAAAGATCATATTAATCTAATGGGTGATAATCCGTTGATTGGGAAAAATGACTCTGGTTTGGGTCCGCGTTTTCCTGATATGAGCGAAACTTATGATAAAAAAATTATCCGTCAATTTACGAAACTGGCCAGGGTACATAATATACATTTTCAAGTTGGTGTGTATGCAGCAGTAACAGGTCCAACATTTGAAACTCCTGCTGAATATAAGTATATCAGTATATTGGGTGCTGATGCTGTTGGAATGTCAACAGTACCAGAAGCCATTGTAGCACGGCATATGTCATTGCCTGTTTTTGCTGTTTCAGTAATTTCAGACCTGGGAGTTGAGGGAAAAATAGTGGAAATTTCGCATGACGATGTGATAGATGCTGCCAGCATGGTAGAACCTAAAATGACTTTAGTGATCAGGGAGATGATTGAGAAGTTAAATATTAGAGATTAGTCATTTGACTACAATCCAAATTCTAATTCCCAGTTTCAAAAACATCACTATTCAAGAATTTTTTCAGCTAATTGCTCACTCCAGTTGATGATCAATTCCCTTTGTTTATCTGTGAGCTTGGCTTCTGAATGCATTCTGATGTATATTTCCATGGGCATATTCCTATCCTCAACTTCTTCAGCTATTTCACCCAATACTTTGATTTGTTTTCTTTTTGTGAGTTCGCCCCATTTCCCAAAATCAAGATGTTCCCTGGCCATATTCACGTCCCGGGCAACTAACCATGAAACAGGTGCTACATAAGAATACCAGGGATATTTAACTGACTGTGAGTGGCAATCATAACATGCGTTTTTTAGCAACGATCCAACTTCTGCTGGTATTTCAACTATTTCAAACACATCCTGACCGGCAACAGGTTGATTGGCAGGCCTGCCTGATGGTATGAATTGGATAATTGCAAAAGCTACCAATAAAATGATTAACAATAATTTAAAATATTTTTTCAAGGAGGACTGCTATTTTATCAACTCGTTCACAGCTTCTTCAGCCCAATCTTTCAATCGTTTTGCTTCATCTGATGTTAAAGCTTTATCAGGATATTTGGCCAGGAATTTTTCAGGAGGCATTTCGTTTTCTTCAATTACTTCTCCAATATCACCTAACTTACCAACTAATTTAGCTTTTGAAAGCTCTGATAACTGATCTATTAACAATTTCTTTTTTGCTTTATCAGATGAAGATTCTACATTGTGACAACCAAAACATGATGTTTCAAGAATTTGATTCACATCATCAGGAATAGCAAATCCTTCTTCGGGTACAAGATTATTATTGTGAGAAGATTGAAAGGAAATAAAAGCAGTTGAGATAAAAAAGAATACTGTTAGAGGTAACCAAATTATTGCTCCGGTTTTTTTCATTTTGATAAAATTTTTAGGTTATTGACTATGTACAAATTTAATTAATTAACTCTTGATATTGAAAATTGTTCATTTATACTTTTAACTGGTCGAATAATACAAGGAATATATAATTTTCAAATAGATGCATTTTGTATTTTTGCGCTATCTACAGCATGAAAAATATAATTCAAATAGTATTATCCCTTTTATTAGTTACCTCTTGTATTTCTGACAAAGAGCAAGGATTAAGTTTAGTTAGTGGTAATTTAAAAGCAATGTCTGGTAAATGGCTCTATGTTGAAGAGCTTGAAGTAAATAAGATAAAACCGTTAGATTCTGTACAGATTGATCTTAAAGGCAATTTTGAAATCGATCTACAAATTCCAGAACCTGGATTTTTTATCCTAAAAACCCACAGCGATAATTATATATTGCTTTTAATTGAGCCAAAAGAATCGATTACAATAAATTGTACAACTGAACTCTTTAAGGAAGGATATGAAATAGAAGGATCTGAGGGTTCGCAACTACTAAAGGATTTTGAACAATTCATGATGAGCCAGAAATGGCAAGTTGATTCTCTGGCAATTGAACTAAATAACAGTAAAGGGTTGGAAAATTTTTATGAAAAGAAAATGGAATTGGATTCAGCATATTTTGAGATATTTAATCTACAGAGAGAGTATGTAATCAATTTTGCAGAATCGAATCCTGCCTCATTGACTTCACTCATTGTTATTAATCGAAAGCTTGGAAATAATAAGATTCTGGACGAAGAAGAAGACTTTATTTACTTTCATAGGATTGACAGTGCTCTGATGAGTCATTATCCAAATAACAAACATGCACTTGATCACCATAACCGTGTTCAACGAATACGAGCTGATAAATACGATCGTTTTGTGGCTGATAAAAAATTGGAGCCCGGGAAGAAAGTACCCAACATTGTATTAAAAGATACCAGCGGACAATTTTTATCATTAAGAGATTTGGCCGGCAAAAAAGTACTGATCTGTTTTTGGGCCGGATGGAATGCTAAATCACGACAGGATAACCGTAAACTTATTTCCTTGTATCCGAAACTTCAAAAAAATAATATGGAGATATTAGGAGTGTCAATGGATGAACATGAAAAAGTATGGAAAGGTGCGATATCATTAGATAAAACCCCATGGATACAAGGAAGTGATTTGATGGGAATGAAATCGAAAGTTGTTAAAAATTATAATTTACTGGATGAGCTTCCGTATTATTACATTGTAGATGAGGAAAGAATGATCATATACCATAATAAAGAGCTGGATTCAATCAGCAATAGGTTGGACGAATTATTTTAATAGTTTTGTAGTATAAAATTGGTTTTGAAAAACAATAAAATATATTTTATTTCCGACTCTCATTTTGGAGTTCCCAACCGCAAGAAAAGCATGGACAGGGAACGTTTGTTCATTGATTGGCTTGAGATGGTAAAAACTGATGCCCGTGAAATCTATATTATGGGCGACCTTTTTGAATTTTGGTACGAATATAAAACTGTTATTCAGAAAGGTTATGTAAGGTTGCTTGGTAAACTTGCAGAAATTACTGATTCAGGAATACCGGTTTATTTCTTTCGCGGTAATCATGATGTTTGGGCTTTTGATTATTTGGTTGAGGAATTGAACATCAAAATTTATCCGGATACGTTGATTAAGGAAATTGATGGAAAAAAGTTTTTTCTAGGCCATGGTGATGGATTGGGAAAAGGGGATAATGGTTATAAATTCCTCAAAAGGGTATTCCGAAATAAATTAAATCAATGGCTTTTTAGGTGGATTCATCCAGATATTGGAACCAGATTAGGTCTGTATTGGTCAAATAAAAGTCGTGTTGCCAATGAAAATACCGGACTAGAAAAAGTTAACCAGGCAGGAATAGACAGGTTAACTGGTTATTGTCAGGAGATACTTGAAAAACAACCCGATATCGATTATTTCGTTTTTGGCCATATTCATAAACCCCAGGTGGTTGACTTAATTGGGAAAGCCAGTTATTATAGTATTGGTGATTGGATAAAGTATTTTTCCTATCTGGAGTTTGATGGAATTAATTTGGAACATAAATATTTTGATAATAAATCCCCAAATCATGAAGATTAAATCAATTTTAATAGTGGTATTTATTTTTGTTGTGTTTAATCTTACAGCGCAACATAAAGCTACTTGTTCACATAAAACATCTTTTGAAAAATCATGGATCAGTGATACGCTAGATGCTATTTCATACACAATCTATTTAGTATTTGATTTTGAGAACCATGAAATTTGGGGTCAGGCTGATATTGAACTTGTCTCGAAAATTGATGGACTTACTGAAATCAAACTGGAATTGCAAGATCTGGTAGTAAATACGGTTTATGTTGAGGGGATAACTGTAACTAATTTCTCTCATGAAGAAATGATCTTGTCCATTCCAATAAATAATCCTATAAATATAGGAGATAGTGTTTCCGTTTCAGTGCAATATAATGGGGAACCATTTCATGAAGGATGGGGAGGATTTCACTGGTCGGGAGAGTATTGTTTTAATTTGGGTGTTGG
>DAOVYU010000367.1 GCA_030635465.1 Bacteroidales bacterium
AATGTTGAATTTGCAAAAATTATAAAACAGTATATTGTGAATAAGGAAAAAAACAGGTTTAAACCACCATTTGATCTTGAAAAAAAACCGCTTTACGATATCAATGATATTAAGAGGATTTTACCACACAGGCCTCCTTTTTTGTTAGTTGACAAGATCATGGACTTGGATGACAATCATGTAATTGGTGTTAAAAATGTTACCATGAATGAAGGATTTTTTGTTGGCCATTTTCCAGACGAACCGGTAATGCCAGGAGTTCTTCAAATAGAATCAATGGCGCAGGTTGGTGGTATATTTAGCTTGAACAGGTACGAAGATCCTGAAAACTATCTCACTTTTTTCCTGAAAATAGATAATGTGAAATTCAGGAATAAAGTTGTGCCTGGCGACACATTGGTTTTTTCCCTTAGCCTGATATCACCAATCCGAAGAGGACTTTGTCATATGAAAGGTATAGGATACGTGGCTGGTAAACCTGTGATTGAAGGTGAAATGCTTGCTCAAATATCCAAAAAGAAATAATATTAAGAATCTAATTCGAAAAAAATGAATCAACCGCTGGCATATGTTCATCCTCAAGCAAGGATTGCAAAAAATGCTGTAATTGAACCTTTTGTCAATATTGAAAGGAATGTAGAGATTGGAGAAGGCACCTGGATTGGGTCGAATGTTACAATCATGGAAGGCGTTCGCATTGGGAATAATTGTAAAATTTTCCCGGGAGCCGTAATAGGTGCAATTCCACAAGATCTGAAATATGCAGGTGAAGATACAACTGTGGAAATTGGCGACAATGCAACTATTCGTGAGTTTGTAACCATTAACAGAGGAACAAAAGAAAGTTGGAAAACAGTCATTGGTAAAAACTGTTTACTAATGGCTTATGTGCATGTTGCACATGATTGTTTTATTGCTGATAATGTTATTCTTGCAAATGCTGTAAATCTTGCCGGGCACATCAGTATTCATAAAAACGCCATTGTTGGCGGACTTACCGCTATTCATCAATTTGTTAAAATTGGTTCGCATGTGATTATTTCCGGAGGATCTTTGGTAAGAAAAGATGTACCTCCCTTTACAAAGGCAGCAAGGGAACCACTATCATATGCTGGTGTTAATTCTATTGGATTGAGAAGAAATGGATTTAGCAATGAAAAGATCAACGAGATCCAGGATATTTATCGCTATATTTATGTAAAAGGATTTAATGTAACTCAAGCTGTCCGCTATATTGAGGCAAATATGGCCTCATCATCTGAACGTGATGAAATATTATCCTTCATAGCCAAATCTACACGTGGAATTATGAAAGGATATACAAGGATACCTGGCAACTCACAATAAGAAGAATCAAATATCTAATGTCTAGAGTCTCCCGAAGGTATGCCTAGGGCATAACATCTCTACTTATACAAATACCGTTTGATACTTCTTTTGGGTGTTTTCACAAACTCTTCCGGGTGCAATTCCACCGCAGAAATATTCATATACTTTGGAAGTTTATGATTCAAGACCTTCTGATGATGTTTTAAGATTTTTAATAAGTCAGTCTGCGAAATTTTTTCTTTATTCATTATTTCAGCATCAGGAAAAACCATTGCCACAAGTTTATCATCCCGATGAACAACCAACGATTCTGCAACTGCATGCATATTATTCAGCATAGATTCAATTTCTTCGGGATAAATATTTTTACCATTGGCTCCTAAGATCATACTCTTGCTTCTCCCTTTGATGTATATAAACCCATCATCATCAACAAAACCTAAATCACCGGTATGCAGCCAGCCATCTTCATCAATAACTTGACGTGTATCTTCCTCACTTTTATAATAACCGTCCATCACATTTTCTCCACGAACATAAATTTCACCAGTTGAATGGTCAGGAGTTTCTTTTTCTATTTTCACTTCAAGTGTATCCACCATTTTACCAGATGATCCAGCCGGAAGATCACGCCAGCTATTATAGCTAATGAGAGGACCACATTCCGTCATTCCATATCCTACAGTATATTTAAATTTCATGCGTCTGAAAAACATCTCGGCTTCATGATTAAGTGGAGCCCCACCCATTACAATTTCATGAAAATTCCCACCAAAAACCGTTGTAAGTTGATCTCGAAACTTTTTTAATATCATCTGATTCAATCCCGGAACACCAAGTAATAACTTAATGTGCCATTTACTGAGTACTGGTAACAGTTTATTTTTATAAATTTTCTCAATAATCAATGGAACGGCAAGAATAAGTGCAGGTTGAATCTCCTGAAAAGCCTTCATAATAATTTGTGGTGAAGGTGTTTTGGTAAGAATTGTAACATGGCAACCCAAGCTAAAAGGGAATAAAAACTCAAATGCACAACCAAAAGTATGTGCCATGGGTAATAATGAAACTATGCTATCTCCTGCTTTAAGAGGCATATTATTTTGGGCAAACCTGATATTTGCAGCCAGACTATTATGTGACAACATCACACCCTTTGTAAAACCTGATGTTCCTGAAGTATAACTTAATACAGCCAATTGATCATTTGGTATTTCAGGTAAAACCAGATCGTCCGGTTTAATATTTGTAATATCCGGAGGTTTTCCAATTTGTGATTTCTCAATAGCATTTGACAATTTATCAGACTGATCATTCACCAAGGAAAAATCATCAATTTTTATTACACCGAACAATTTTTTCAATTCTGAACAATCCAGCATGTCCAAAACCTTATCATCTGCAAATAATAAAACCGAATCTGAATGATTTAATATTTCCTTCAGGTCATCAGCCTTAAAATCAGGGAAGACGGGTACAACCACGGCTCCATAGGTTACTATTGAAAGATACAACATACCCCAACGTGCCGAATTTTTCCCAACAATAGCCACCTTAT
>DAOVYU010000312.1 GCA_030635465.1 Bacteroidales bacterium
GGAAAAATTATCTTCATCAAGAATAAATTCAACAGCACTTGAATATTGAGGCACCCAGCAACCACCATTATCAAATAAAGAAATATTACTACTATCAGGCATGAGTCGAATAGTGTGCTGTACACAAAAACTATCAGCAGAAGGAAAAAAATCAAACATATTGTTTTCGCCATTTAGCCGCCAGATACTAAAACCTCTACTACGCTCAGTTAATCTCACTTCATTCATATGTCGGCAACTGATCATTATTTCATCTTCAGAGACTACTTCAATGGAATTGCCGTGTACATAGTCAATTATAGATTCGGTTAAGTCAATCCAGTTTGAAGCATCCGTTATCTGGAAATGATCCCAGCTTCGCCACTGGAAAACCACTTCTTTATTTTCATCCAGCTCCTGTAAAATCAAGCCTGTAACAGTCGCATCAGTTTGGCCACCGGGGACAATCAGGCTCATATCAACTATTTGCGGGTCATAACACATAAAAAAAGAATGCATGTTATTGTAATAGCGGAGCTCATGCATGTCAGCAACATATCCATTTTGTGCTGAGATGGTATCAATGACTTCATAATTTGTATTCAGCACAATGAACTTCCAAATTGAAGTAATGTAGGAGGTGAGATATCCATTAGGTTGAAGCTTGAACCCCATAGCACCAAATGGTAATACGTTTCTGTAATAAACAGGCGTAGCATAATTGTCGAGGATGATTTGGAAATACGTATTATTAATATAATCCAATGGTGAAATAAAAATATACCCCTCAGATGGGTCAGCCCAATGTGTTATGGAAATCTCAGGAAATCCCTCAGGAAGGGAGTCATTTAAACTTTTCAAGTAGTTTTTGTTTTCACTTGATTCTTCTGAAAACATTGTATTGAACTCAATTTCCTCCTGGTACAATGCAGTCAAAATTACTTTTCTTTGTTCGGATGGCATAGAAGAGGTACTAAATGATGATGAAAAATCATGAATATTTAATGTCTTGGGAAATTGGAAATGTACCTCTATCAATTCATTCAAAGCAAACTTCTTTAATGGATTAAAAACGACTGTTTGATAATCTGAGGCAAGGTTTATTTTACCCTCAATAATACCCGAGACAGAACCCATTAGATTGATCTTGATGTTTAGGAGCTCCTCGGGGATAACCTGATTTTGCAACCGAAAACTAATTTTTTGCTCCGGCATGATATATTGTGCATCTGGTTTCGGAGAAAGGTATTTGAACCAATCACGGTTATTATCCTGTGATTGAGTAGTAAATACTAATAGAAGGAAGCTAACAATAAACGAATATTTTATGAAATATTTCATATAAATAAAGGATCTAAAAAGTAAAATTTGATTATTCCCCTGAAATAAATTTATTTATAGTTTATTACTGTTTTAAAATTTTTATTGTGCAGCTGGTCTTATTTTTCAAAATTATTTTAAGAAAATAGATACCAGCTGGTTTGTTCAAATGAAAAGTACAGCTTTTTGAATATATATTGTCTTTTTTATCAACCAGCACACCATTATTATTATATATGATTACCTGATCTATTTGAAGGTCAGCTGAATGAATGCTGATTGATTTTTTGAACGGATTTGGGGAAATATAAATATTTAAACCCGCGAGATTATCTGAGAATCCCTGGTTTTCTATAACATTACCTGACAAAGCTACTTGACGTGCAATTCGCTGAACAAGTGTATCAGTCTCAATATCCCAGCAAAGAGTTAATACATCGTTGAAATCTCCAATTGAATCTGCTTTAAATTTGATAGTAAAGGTTTGTTTTTCATAAGCTGGCACAATGATGGGGAGGTTTTCTACAGGAAAGAAAACATTTCTATTTGTCAGGAACTTGTTTATCTCTATTGGATAGTTACAATTGTTACTAATTTCAATGGTCTGTAAAACAGAATCTTGTAAATAAATATTACCGAAATCTATTTCGTCAACATCTGTTTCAAAGACAGTTGTTTCCCAATTAAATTTAAAGGCCCTATAATTTGCAAATGGAAAAGAAATTTCAAGTAGTTTTTCTCCCGCTGAATTGTATTCGCTAACATTTGGTATTCCATATCCCCAACCAATAATTGTATTGCCATTGTGTAATCGTTGAACATGTCCCATAAACTCACCAAAAATGTCGGGATCATTACAAATTTGATCGACTTTTTCAATGGTTTTTGTTGTTGCATCTATGCTGTATTCAATAGCACTAGAGTATGGTTCAGGGCTATGGCAATTGCCATTATCAAAGAGCGAAAGATTAACACTATCAGGCATCAACCTGATGGAGTGTTGCATACAAAATGTATCGGCAAAGTTTATCATGTCGAACATATTGTTTTTTCCGCCTAACCTCCATATAACTTCACCGGTTATTCGATTTATATTCGTAATTTCATTCATGTTTCGGCAGGAAAGTAACAGGTTGGTATCCGAAACAATTTCAATGGAATTACCATGTACATAATCAATGAGCGAATCAGTAAAATTCACATAATCTGAAGCATCAGTTATTTGAAAATGATCCCAGCTTCGCCACTGAAATACAACTTCCTTTGAAATATCTAATTCCTGAATAATCAGGCCCACAACAACAGCCTGTGGGTGACCTCCGGGTACCACCGTATCCATATTTACCAACTGAGGATCTATTCCCAATAACAGGTAATGCCCGTTTTCCAGCATTCTTAATTCATGCATATCAGAATAGTATCCATTGCTGACACTGATTGTATCTTCAATTTCATAAAATGGATTCATTTTATAATATTTACCTGCTGGAATATCATAATATGTGATGTCACCTGATGGCTGCACTTTAAAATCTGCTGAACCATTTGTGGTTTTTTTATAATAAACAGGAGTGCCATTGTTATCAAGAATTATGTTAAACAGTGACCCAGTACTAAAAGAATAAGGTGCAATAAAAATATATCCCGTAGAAGGATTGCTCTGATGAGTTATTTCGATTTCCGGAAATCCTTCGGGAAAATCATTTTTCATAGTTAATCCTGATTTTTTGTCAGGAGAAAACTGTTGTTGATTTTGAAAGAATTCAGGGAATCTTTTATATATTACTTCCAGTGCTTTTTGATTTCTGTATGAGTCGTTCAGGCTACCAATTGAAAACTGAAACTGAAAGGTTCCATTAGAAAGATATGTCGGTGAAATGATCCTAACTTCAATAGTTTCATTTGAAACAAATGGTTTATTTGTTTTGAAAATGAATGTTTTATGGTCATCAGACAATATTAGATTTCCTGTGTGTATTCCACTTAATTTTCCCCTTACTA
>DAOVYU010000295.1 GCA_030635465.1 Bacteroidales bacterium
GTTTATTGGCCAAATCCTGAAAATAGCCATAGATATTTTTCGTAGCAAACACCTCCTCACCATTTACTTTTAATAAATAATCCCCTTCATTCACCTCAATTCCTGGTTTGGTTAAGGGCGGATAAATTCCTCGCGACCAATCTGCAACTCTATATATTTTTTCGAATTGATATCGGTTATTTTCCAGATCAGTATAATATGTTGCACCTAACAAACCTACATTAGTGCTTTCTGCTTTTCGTTTTTTGTCACCACCAAAAATATAAGTATGAGAAGTATTCAACTCACCAATGAGTTCACCAATAATAAATCGGACATCCTGCCTGCAAGAGGCAAATTCAATGAGGCTTCCATATTTCTCTTTCATTTCATCCCAATCAAGTCCATGCATGCCTGGCTCATAATAATAATCTCTTTCCAATCTCCAGGCCTCATTAAATATTTGTTTCCATTCTGCTTTGGGTTCATACCACATTTTCAGATCAGCCAAATTCAAATTATTCCCTTTTGAGTCAGTCTCTGAGCTCTTGATAATTCCGATGTCCTTCCCTTTTTTATAAACTATTTTTTCACCATCAAATGAGAGTTTGTATCCGTTTATTTCTTTAAGTACTTTTTCCTCTTTTTGCTTTTCAAAAGGAAATCGATATAAATCCATTGAAGACGGCAGCCTGTACTCGAAACGGTTAAAATCACCTTCATCTTTATTCAAAAAGTAAAGTGCATTTTTATTTACGGCAAGGTATCGGTAGTTCCCTTGTTTTACGGGTAAGGCTTCAATTCTTTCACTGAGGCCTTCCCAATCAATAATAACAGATACTTCATCAGTTTCTTCTTTTCCCTCCTCAAGATCATCTTTTACAACGACTTCATCACTTTTGAATTTGATGAATGGTTCTCCATCTTTTTGCAATGTCAGACAATAAATTCCGCTTGTTTTCTTATAAACCATTTCCCATTCAAAATCGCAAAGTGTAGGGTTAAACCGTCGGTTTGAGACAAAAAACAGATAGTTCCCATCTGTTGAAAATACTGGATGAAAATCATTGAAAATTGTACTTACGGCATGAATTGAATTATCGGGCAATAAGTAAATATAAATTTTATTCACAAGGTCTTCATCCATTTTTGAGTATGCAATAAATCGACTGTCTGGTGACCAGTTAAAATCATAAATAGGCTTTACATCGAGTGAAACATCAATGTTTTCATAATCAGCTTTATCAACTGATGTTAGCTTCTTTGATTCCACATCAAGAATATACAATGTTAGGGTATGATCAGTAAATGCCAACTTTTTTGAATCCGGTGACCAGCATAACGAATGCCTGTAACCCTCATCAAAATCGGTTAATTTTATTGCATCTTTTTCCCTAAGTTGATCAATGATATACACATTATATTCCCCAGATTCGTCGGAGATATAAGCTATATTTTTACCATCCGGCGACCATGTAGCATTTTTATCCCTTGCACCCGAGCTGTTGGTTAAATTTCGTGTTAACCCTTCTTTAAATGGCACTGTAAAAATTTCTCCACGAGCTACAATAACTGCCCTTTCGCCACCAGGTGAACAATCAAACCCGGTGATATTATCTTTAACATCCTTAAGATAGGGTCTGGCTTCAGGCATATCTGTAAATATTTCAACTTCTACCTTTGTACTTGTTTTGGTTTTTATATCCAACACCATTAAATCTCCACCCAATTCATAAATAATTTTATTAGTACCAAACTCAGGTCGTCGAATATCATAATTTTGATGATTTGTAATTTGCTCAATATCCCCTGATATCGGATCAGCTGAATAGATGTTCAAAACCCTGTTGCGGTCAGAACTGAAATAAATTTTATCATTAATCCACATGGGCATGCGGTCAGTTCCCTCAAAATCACTTATGTTCTTTTCTTCATCTGTTTTAAAATCATAAACATAAATTTCCTGTGCTGTTCCTCCTTTATATCTTTTCCATGTCCTGTTTTCACGAGATACTTTATTATATGCAATCTGGTTTCCATCTGAAGAAAAACTTCCCCGGGCTGCTTCGTGCAGGATTAATTTTTCCAAACCGGTTCCGTCAGGAGAAATGAGAAATAATTCTGAGTATCCTGGATAATCGCTTCGATAAGCTGAAAATATTATCTTATTCTTAATCGGATGCCACCCTATCACCTCATCGAAACCAGGATGAAATGTAACTCTGGTAATATCACCACCAAATTGATTCATTACATAAACATCAGGATTTCCATCGTAATATCCTGTAAATGCGATTAACTTGCCATCTGGTGAAAACCTGGGATAGTGCTCCTCTCCATCATGGATTGTAAGACGATTTGCCACACCACCATTAGCCGCAACTGACCAAATATCTTCACCATGTACAAAAATAATAAGGTCTTCATGAATATCAGGAAACCTCAATAATGGGCCTTGTGAATTGCCCTGATTTAAAAATGCCAGGTTCATAATTAACATTAAGCTGGCAATACTTAATGTATTTTTCATTTTTTGATAATTGATTTTTATGATTTATGTTTTTGATTATTAAAACAAAAAGTTAAGTATGTTATGAAGTTTATATCTAATCCTTATATACAAATTAAAACAAAATATGTAAACCAACGAATATTTTTATTGCCATCATTTATTATTCTGTTTGGTTCAAATTAATTTTATTATTCCTTAGGGAATGTCATAAAAGTCAATGAACCTCCCCGCCGCAGAGCAGCGTGGTATCATAATGGATTGTATTATATAAACGCCCCCCCGTAAGGGATCCCTTTGGGACAAGGGGCGGGGAATAGAACCCTTGAGATCCCTCGATTTCGCTCGGGATCAGTTCGACTAAATAATTTTGCTACTCAAAATTAAAGTCTCACTGATTTAAAGAAAAAACAATTGACTATTTAACAGATTCAAATCCTTCTTTCGTCCAGGCTTTAATTCCACCGTCCATGTTATATGCTTCAATAAAGTCCATTTTTTTCATCATATTGAGCGTGGTTTTCGATCTGTTTCCTGAGCGACAATAAATTAGATATTTTTTATTCCTGTCAAGTTTATCAATTTGCTGTTTAAAGCTCAAATCACGGAAATCAATACAAACAGCATTCTCCAGGTAGCCTTTTTCAAATTCAGCTGGTGTCCGCGTATCAATAATTACAAAATTTTCGTTGGCACTATTTTCCAGGATCATTTGATGTGCATCCCTGGCATTGATGTCTGCACTTATTTGATCAGCTATAGCAGAAGAACCTGATTGACAGGCTGAAGATAAAAGGATTCCAATTACAAATAAAAACACATAAGAAGAAATCCGATTAATTGGCCTGGTCATAGAATTTTGCTTGGTTTGACATACTTTATCTAATAAACTGGTAATCAAACAAAGCAAACTTTGTATTGTTCAAAAAAATATGAAGGAATAAAATTATCCGTTTTA
>DAOVYU010000391.1 GCA_030635465.1 Bacteroidales bacterium
ACCGAAAGGTGATCCGAATGCACCATTACAAGCACTCATTTTCGATTCTATATTTAATTCATACAGGGGCATCATCGCTTATTTTCGTATTCTGAACGGAACAATTAATAAAAAAGATTTTGTGAAGTTCGTTTCGACTGAAAAGGAATATTATGCTGACGAAATAGGAGTTTTAAAACTTAATATGGAACCACGTCAACAATTAAGCACAGGTGATGTAGGATATATAATTTCCGGGATAAAAACTTCAGCAGAAGTAAAAGTTGGCGATACTATTACACATGTTAAAAATCCATGTGATTCAGTTGTTGAAGGATTTGAAGATGTAAAACCTATGGTATTTGCCGGAATTTACCCAATGGATGCTGATGATTATGAGGAACTAAGAACTTCAATTGAAAAACTTCAATTAAACGATGCCTCACTTACATTTGAGCCTGAGTCATCTGCAGCTCTTGGTTTTGGGTTCCGTTGCGGTTTTCTTGGTTTACTTCACATGGAGATAATTCAGGAAAGGCTGGACAGGGAATTTGACATGGCTGTGATAACAACTGTTCCAAATGTTTCATTTAATGTAATAACTAACAAAGGAGAAATTATTGAGGTTCATAATCCTTCCGGGATGCCGGAGCAGAAATACATCGATCATATTGAAGAACCCTATATTAAAGCCCAGATTATTACAAAGTCAGAATATATCGGTAACATTATGAAGCTGTGTATAGATAAGCGCGGTGTGCTGAAAAATCAGCTGTACATCGGAACCGACCGGGTGGAAATTACATTTGATATGCCGTTAAGTGAGATCGTATTTGATTTTTATGATAAATTAAAAAGCATCTCCAAAGGCTATGCATCCTTTGATTACCATCAAACAGGGTACCAACAAGCCAAACTAATTAAACTTGACATCCTGTTAAATGGTGAACCGGTTGATGCTTTATCTACTCTTATTCATTTTGATAATGCTTATTCTTTTGGACGCAGGTTGTGTGAAAAGTTAAAAGAACTGATACCACGCCAACAATTTGATGTAGCTATTCAGGCAGCCATTGGTACAAAAATAATATCACGTGAAACTGTTAAAGCTTTACGAAAGGATGTAACAGCTAAATGTTATGGCGGTGATATCACACGTAAACGCAAATTACTTGAAAAGCAAAAGAAAGGGAAAAAACGGATGCGCCAGGTGGGTAATGTAGAAGTTCCTCAAAAAGCTTTTATGGCTGTTTTAAAGTTGGATTAATCTATATAAAAACCTGATTTGAGTATCTATAGATCGCTTAATACTTCCCAAAAATGGAAATTAAAACTTCAATTTGATAATTATTTTGTCGAAGGATTTTCAAGAATTTGTCAAAAATCGGAATTTATTAATTTACAGAAACATGAATACTTGAATTTGAATTCTTTCACACCAGTCGTATTCTATATCAAAAATTAATTTGTCTGTATCACCAAACCTTTGTAATTTTCAGGCCTTTTAAACAATATCATGGCAAAATATTTGTTTAATTTAGCACACTATTTTTTGTCGCTAATTCCTTGAATCAAGTTTAGTCAGGGTTGATATCTGGAACATTAGAATGAAATTTCTAAAATCAATCATAGGGATATTTATTGTATTGCTTTTCGTTGGAAATGGGAAAGCACAATTTTACAATGGTTCTCAAATGAGTTTTGGAAAAAACCGTGTTCAATACAAAGAATTTTACTGGACTTACTATAAATTCAAAAATTACGATATATACTTTTACCTGGGTGGAAAGGAGTTGGCATTATATACCGCAAATTATGTTGAAGAAAACCTGGATGATATAGAAGATAAATTGGATACCGGTCTGGATGACAAGATCCAGTTTATAGTTTATAATAATCTCACAGATCTAAAACAAAGTAATATAGGACTGATTAATGACCAGAGCTATAATACGGGTGGTGTGACCCATATTATTGGTAAAAAAGTATTTCTCTATTTCGATGGAAATCATGATAATTTTGACCGACAGATCAGGTCTGGTATTGCTCAGTCAATTGTTAATCAACTGCTTTATGGAAGTACTATCGGATCACAAATAAAAAACACTTCACTTTTCCCTTTCCCTGATTGGTATATGAATGGTCTTGTTTCATATATGTCGGAAGATTGGAATACTGAAATCGATAATTGGGTTAAGGATGGTATTATCTCTGGAAAGTTTAATAAATTTAATCAACTTACAGGTGAGGAAGCAACCTTCGCTGGTCATTCATTTTGGAAATATATTGCTGAAAAATATGGTGAATCCTCCATCTCAAACATTATCTATATGGCCAAGGTTAGCCGTAGACTAGAAAGTGGATTTCTATATATTCTTGGTATTTCATATAAAAATCTGCAAAGTCAGGCCCTGGATTTTTATAAGGAAATGTATAGCAGTAATGATTCCACCCGTGAATATCCACAGCAATCAATATTAAAAAAAGTTAAACCTCAGGTGGTTTACAGCAGATTAAAATTAAGTCCTGATGGCAATCATGTTGCATATACCTCCAACTGGTCAGGACAATATCGGGTATTTCTGAAAAACATCAATACCGGAAAGAAAAAGAAATTAATGAAATCCGGATTTCGACTGGAAGATAAAGTAGATTATTCGTATCCCATACTTGCATGGCATCCATCTGGAAAAATACTGGCTATCTTAATTGAGAAAAAAGGGGAAGTTTACATGTATTATTACATGCCCGATG
>DAOVYU010000244.1 GCA_030635465.1 Bacteroidales bacterium
GGTAAATTGATTACAATAAATGAAAATGAAAGATTATTAATTGGCACATACGATTTTGTTAAAGGCGGGACCATAGATAAAAAGGAATATTTTAATAATGATGCAGTAGGTTTTTACAGTATTAAGCTAATCGACAATCAGCAAGCCATCAGTAACTTTTATAATTTTCTTGACCTGGAAAACATGACTGGGTATTTAAAAAGTAAAGAATACCAACAAGCAAAGAAAAAAGCCGAAAATAGTGATGATAATTCGGACAAACATTCTTTGAACTTCGACTTACTACTTCATGAGATCATTCAGAAAGATAGCTTATATTACTTTATAACCGAGGCTTATTTTGAGTCTTATCATACAGTTAGCAGTACCTATTATGATTACTATGGCCAACCTGTTCCGGTCTCGTACTCTGTTTTTGATGGGTATAAATACTTTAATGCATTTATTTCCTGCTTCGATCAAGAAGGAGAAAAGCTATGGGATAATGGTATGGAAATTTTTGATATCCTTTCATTTAATCTGGTTAACAGGGTATCTGTTTTTTTTATAGAAAATGAAATCTTGCTGGCCTATAACCGTGAAGGAAAAATCGGTGCCAAAATGATCAATGGAGCTGATGTAGTGGAAGGACTGGAACATTACCCATTAGAATCAAGTTATACAAGCGACAAAATCATTACTGACACAAAAAGTAATATGGAATACTGGTATAACAATTATTTTATTGCCTATGGATTCCAGACAATAAGAAATAACTCCCTACCCAATAAAAGTAAACGGGTTGTTTTTTACATTAATAAAGTGGCTTATGAGTAGAAGTCAGAAGTCGAAAATCAGAAGTCATTTACACAAAAATTTAGAGTGTCTCAACTCAAAACACAAAACCCTGAACTCTCCCAAAGGGATGCCTTCGGCATAAACTACTAAACCTAGATCATTTTCTTCGGATTGACCCATTCAGTGAACTCATCTTCTGTCACGTAACCTAAAGCCAAAGCAGATGCCCTTAAAGTAGAACCTTCTTTATGCGCTTTTTTAGCAATTTCAGCAGCCTTTTCATATCCAATATGTGTATTTAATGCTGTAACAAGCATTAAAGAATTTTCAAGGTTTTTTTGGATATATTGAAAATTAGGCTCAATACCGATGGCACAATTGTTATTAAATGAAACTGCAGCATCACCCAATAATCTTGCCGCCATCAGCAGGTTATAAATCATTACCGGTTTGAAAACATTCAGTTGAAAATGGCCTTGCATACCACCAGCTGTAATGGCTGCATCATTTCCGATCACCTGTGCACATACCATCGACAATGCTTCAGCCTGGGTTGGATTTACTTTACCAGGCATAATGGATGATCCTGGTTCGTTTGCCGGAAACATAATCTCCCCTATTCCACACCTTGGGCCAGATGCCAGCATTCGTGAATTATTGGCGATGTGCATTAAACTAACCGCTAAGGATTTTAATGCTCCTGAAGTTTCAACAATCGCATCATGTGCAGATAATGCTTCAAATTTATTAGCTGAAGAACGGAATGGATAACCAGTCAATTCTGCAATCTTAGCAGCTACTTTATCAGAATATCCTGGAGGTGTATTGATTCCAGTACCAACCGCAGTACCACCTAAGGCTAACTCCAGTAAATGATCCAGTGTATTTTTCAATGCTTTCAATCCATGATCCAACTGTGAAACATAACCAGAAAATTCCTGGCCTAATGTTAAAGGTGTTGCATCCATCAAATGAGTACGGCCTGTCTTTACAATATCTTTATACTCTTCAGCTTTTTTTGCTAAGGTATCTTTCAACAATCCAATACCTGGAATAGTTGTCTGAACAATCATCTTGTATGCAGCAATGTGCATAGCTGTTGGAAAAGTATCATTGGAAGATTGTGATTTATTGACATCATCATTGGGATGTATGGAACTTTTTCCATCACCTAACTCACCTCCATTTATAACATGTGCACGATTAGCAACAACCTCATTCATATTCATATTAGACTGGGTACCTGATCCTGTTTGCCAGATAACCAAAGGGAAATTATCATCCAATTTCCCTTCCAACACCTCATCACATGCCTTACCTATTAATACAGTTTTAGCATCACCTAAAACCCCCAATTCATTATTGGTTAAAGCAGCAGCCTTTTTTAGATAAGCGAAAGCCCTGATAATCTCTATTGGCATTGAAGCCGGATCTCCAATTGGAAAATTCAACTTAGAACGCTGGGTTTGAGCTCCCCAATACTTATCAGCAGGAACCTCTACTGTTCCCATTGTGTCTTTTTCAATCCTGTATTTCATTGTTTATTGATTAAATGTTTTGTTAAAAAAATTTAGTTGTTAGCCTTTAGCTATTGGCCCTTAGCTTTTAGCAATAACTACTATAAACTTAAGACTATTCATTCATTACTAAATACTAACTACTATGTACTCCCATAGGGATGCCTTCGGTATAAATACTACTTATTTCTTAAACAACTTTTCCATATTCTCCGGTGGATCAGCCCAAACAGCTTTATAGCCCTTTACTACAAGTGGACGTTTGATAAGCTTTGGATTTTCAATTAATATTTTAATCCATTCTTCATCTGTAAAATTCTTTCCTTTGAATTGTTTCTTATAAATGTCTTCTTGTGTCCGGATAATTTCAGTTGGTCCCACATTCATTTTGATCAATATATCCTTCAATTCTTCTTCTGAAATTCCATTTTTCAAGTATTCCACCACCTCAAACTCCACACCTTTTCCTTCCAGGTATTGCAGTCCTGCACGAGATTTTCTACATCGGGAATTGTGATAAATTTTAATCATGATATCTGGTATATTAATAATTTCTATTTAGCAATTTTTATTTATATATAAATCGGTACTGTTGATTTAGTTAGTCTACTAAGGTCATTTCATCTACAAGATGTCCTGCATCCGCAAACTTGTCTATGATAAACAAAAGATAACGGATATCCAGCGTTATGTTCCTGCATTGACTTGCATCATAATACATATCACTCATGGTTCCTTCCCAGCATCTATCGAAATTTAATCCAAGCAAGTTTCCATCTGCATCTAAAACAGGACTACCTGAATTTCCACCGGTAGTGTGATTAGTAGCTGTAAAACAAACATGCATCGAACCATCTTCATCCGCATAATTCCCATAATCATTATTTTTGTATAGGTTTTTCAATTTAGCCTCAACTACATAATCGTAAATATCCGGATCTTCTTTTTCCATTATACCATCCAGGGTTGTAAAATAATTAAAAGTAACAGCATCATCTGGTTGATAACCATCCACATTTCCATATGATACCCTTAAACTCATATTGGCATCCGGATAGATATTTTTCTTTGGTTGCATTTCTATTTGTGCAAACATGTAGACTCGATTTAAGCTATCCAATTTAATTCTTGCTTGTTGAATACCCACTGAAAATTTCATTTTATAAAAATCGTATACCTCCTCTGCAATTTGATAAGCAATATCTTTTTCAATTTTTTTATAATGCGATTTTTTATACTTATCCAAAAAAGGAACTAATTTATCTGATGATGCAAAAATTGAATTTTCAAATACTTCCTCTGCCATCTGTTCAAAATCATTGTTGTTCTTATGATACAATTCAATAATAATAGCCGGTACATCCAACATATCATTGTTTTGAAAATAGTCTTTCATCATGGAAACAAAAACTGCTTTATCAATGGAAACCTGGTAATTCTTATAGTATGAATCAGCAGAAGAATGATATTTAGCGAGTTTTTCATCCAAGGTTTCTTGAGTTAATTCCTTCTCTTTACTTTCACCAACCAGCTTATCATATTTTCGGGCATAACTTAAAATTTCTATCCCAAATACAGCTTCTCTGATATAAGTATATTTATAACTTAAAGGGCTCA
>DAOVYU010000214.1 GCA_030635465.1 Bacteroidales bacterium
AAGCAATAAAGGCATGTATTTATCATCCTTTTTTATTTTTTCGCAAAGCTTAATACCTGCCAAATTATCAGTTTTTCCTCCTAGCTTATAATTCAGATCAGTAATAACTCCCAACATATTATTTTTATAGGTCTCATATAACTCTATCGCATCTTCATAAGTGGTTGCCAATAATATTTTAGGTCGACCTCGCATTCTTAGCATTTTCTGGTGCTCATTTAAACCCTCAGTCATAAATTTCAGCGATTGCTTAAAAATGATCTTATAAATGTTTGGCAAATAACTCGAATAAAAACGGATTGAATCTTCAACCAATAATATTGTCTGAACACCAATTTCTTTAACATCCTTTTCAACATTCATTTTATCCTCAATAAGCTTGATGATGGCCAGAAGAATATCAGCATTTCCAAGCCAGCTAAAAATATAGTCAATAGCTCCCATATCGTCCTGACTAATTTTTAAGGATACGCTCCTTGAAAATGGGGTTAAAACAACGATAGGAATTTCCTTGTATTCTTTTTTTATTTTTTTTGCAATTCCAAAAGTATCAATCTCATCGGCACTCAGCATTGTAATAATCAAATCGATGTGCTCCTCTTCCAGCTTTTTAAAAGCTTCTTTCTCAGAATCTGCTAAAATAAATTGAGGGGGATATCTTAAGTTTAATGATACATATTCGTTAAAAATTTGTTCATCAATCCGTCCATCATCTTCTAGAACAAAAGCATCATATGCACTAGAGATAAGTAGTACATGATAAATACGCTTTTTCATCAGTGTACTAAAAGATGTATCTGTAAAATAATATTTCGGTGACTGTAGAGGATTAGGCTTGTATGTCATTTTCTGAAATTCTTAATTAAGCGTCAATCAATTACAAAAATACAATATATTAAACCATGCATACAAGCGAATTTCCACTTGAATATTTTGAAAGAGCAAAGATTTTTACTATATTTGGTAAATCCCAAAAATAAGGAGGTGAAATGGTTACAACAAAAAATTACACCCAACAATCCTATCAAAATGTTTTTGAAAAATATTTCAATGAAATGGTTCAGAACCGAACAACCAAGCTTATTGAAACAGGTCCATATATTTCAATATCTAGGGATTTTGGATGCATGGCTAATGTAATTGCCCAAAAATTGGCGAGGGAATTAACAAAACGCAATAAAACAGCGGGCATTCAAAAAGATTGGAAATGGATCAATAAAGTTATCCTAAACGAATCTGCAAAAGCGTTGGAATTAACTCCTTCAAAAATTGAGTATGTATTCAAATCTCAAAGAAAAACCATGGTAGACGAGATTGTAAGTGCCATGTCGACCAGGTATTATAAAAGTGACAAACGAATCAGGAAAACGATCATAGAAGTGATCAAATCTATTGCAAAAACCGGTCATGTTATCATTGTTGGTCGCGGAGGAGTTACTTTTGCTAAAGATAACCCCAAATCACTTCATATTAAGCTCACTGCTCCAATTAATTGGCGGGCAGATCGCATTTCTAAGAATTACAATAAAAGCCGGCAGGATGCTTTAAAATACATTCTAGAAGTTGATAAGGAAAGAAAATATCTCATCGACAGCTTTATGGGCTTTGATACCGATTGCTCAATCTTTGATCTAACATTTAACCGACAACAGATAAAAGATGATGAAATAGTTTCCATCATCATAAATCTAATGGAAAAAAGAAGATTGATCAGGTAAACTTAATTGACCTTAAACTTATAACTGATTTTAGCCAATTCTTCGTTGGCATTAACAATCTTCTCTTTTAATTCCGATTTAAATTCTAACACTTTCTTTGCCAATGATTCATCTGCAGTTGCTAAAATCTGTGCTGCAAGGATAGCCGCATTTTTGGCACCATTAATTCCAACAGTTGCCACAGGAATTCCCGGGGGCATTTGTACAATGGCTAACAATGAATCCATTCCATCAAGGGTTGCATTAATGGGGACACCAATAACCGGAATAGGTGTCATGGCGGCAATTACACCAGGAAGATGAGCAGCCATTCCAGCTCCTGCTATAATTACTTGAACGCCTCTTCCCTGAGCTGATTTTGCAAATTCCTCAACTTTTTCAGGGGTTCTGTGTGCTGAAAGGGCATTCATTTCAAAAGGAATTTCCATGTCATCCATAAACTTAGCAGCTGATTCCATAACTTTTAAATCAGACGTGCTACCCATTATTATACTTACTTTTGGTTTCATATGATGATTTTTACAGTTTCTTTTCTACAAAATTATATATTTTGAAATCAATGGCAGTTATCTTTTTATCTTTGTGGTCTCAAAAATATAAAACATATGAAATCTATCAAGGTTCATGATAAAGAATTTTCAGAATTTATTGATTCTGATGAAATAGACATCGCTACTGCACAAATCGCTGAAAATATTAATAGAGACCTGAAAGGTAAAAACCCCCTCTTTCTTGTAGTGCTAAACGGAGCTTTTATGTTTGCTTCTGATTTACTTAAAAAAATTACCATTCCTTGCGAAATTTCATTTGTGAAATTATCATCTTATATTGGAACACAAACAACTTCAGCCGTCAGGGAATTAATTGGACTAGATGAAGTATTACACAACAGAACAGTAGTAATAGTAGAAGATATTATAGATACTGGAATTACGATGGGTGTTACCACTGAAAAACTTAAACATTTAGAAGCAAAAGAAGTTTTCATTGCCACATTACTGTTTAAACCAGAAGCATTTAAAATGAATTATGATATCGATTATATTGGTATAAAAATACCAAATGATTTTATTGTAGGTTATGGGTTGGATTATGATGGACATGGCAGAAACTTTCCTGATATTTATAAAATTATTGAAAACTAATAGTTAAAAACTTTTTTATAAAGTGGCCAGTTCAAATTTTGTTGATTATGTAAAAATAAACTGCCGTTCTGGAAAAGGAGGAGCCGGTTCAGCTCATTTTCTTAGAAGTAGAGTAGATGCAAAAGGTGGACCTGATGGTGGAGATGGAGGAAGAGGTGGTCATGTTATTTTAAGGGGCAATCAACAATTATGGACATTGTTACACCTCAAATATACAAAACATGTAAAAGCTGAAAGCGGTGGAGGTGGCAGTGGTAGCCTGAAAACAGGAGCTACAGGAAAGGATGTTATTTTAGAGGTTCCTTTGGGAACAGTTGCACGATTTGCTGAAACAGGTGAATTTCAATGTGAAATTACTGAACATGGGCAAACTTTTACACTTGTTAAAGGTGGAAGGGGGGGGTTAGGTAATGATCATTTTAAGTCCTCAACAAACAGAACCCCTCGATATGCACAGCCTGGTGAGCCAGGATTAGATGAATGGCATATACTTGAATTAAAATTACTGGCAGATATTGGTCTTGTAGGTTTTCCGAATGCTGGGAAGTCTACTCTTTTGTCTGTAATTTCTGCAGCTAAACCAGAAATTGCAGATTATCCTTTTACCACATTAACACCAAATTTAGGAATGGTTAAATACCGGGATGACCGATCATTTATTGTCGCAGATATACCAGGTATAATTGAAGGAGCTCATGAAGGCAAAGGATTGGGATTACGGTTCCTAAGACACATTGAAAGAAATTCGAGTTTGTTATTTTTAGTTCCAGCTGACAGTAAAAATATTCAAAAAGAATATCAGATTCTATTAAGTGAACTTGGTCAATTTAATCCAGAGCTTTTAGACAAAAGGAGAATCCTGGCAATTACTAAATCAGATATGCTGGATGATGAACTTGTTGAAGAAATTAGAAAAGAACTACCTGAAGTTCCTTTTGTATTTATTTCATCGGTTGCCAATAAAGGATTGATGAAACTAAAAGACTTGATTTGGGAACAATTAAATAATTAATGTTATCTGTGTTAGAATCATTAAAATACTGGGATACACAATTGTTTTTATGGCTCAATGAAAAACATACTATTTTTTTTGACTATGTCATGTATTGGGCCAGTAATAAATTGATCTGGATCCCTTTATATATTTTCATTCTATACCTTTTAATTAAACGTTATAAACTAAATACCATCTGGATTCTACTAACCATTGGAATTCTAATTCTTTTTGCCGATCAGTTTTCTGTGGGGTTAAAAAATTCTTTTCAACGATTTCGTCCCTGTCATGAACCTAGCTTAGAAGGATTGGTTCA
>DAOVYU010000346.1 GCA_030635465.1 Bacteroidales bacterium
TAAACGATCCTACAGTACGTGTCGGAAAAAATATATGGACTACTTTTAAAACCATCATTAAAAAAGAAAGCGTGAAACCATTTGATATCTTATCCGGGCTGCTTAAGGTCGATCCAAAAGATATCCAGTCTATTGAATTTGATTATAAAGATACCACTTTAACAGCCAAACGGCAACGTCAGCTTGACTTGCTCCTTGAGCTTGAACAGAAAAAGGAGGGACTGGGAATTGAATTGATTTATTTCAATGATATGGAAATTGAAAAGGAGATTTTCGCCCTGGATGAAGTTGGAAAAATGTTTTATGCAGAAACCAATTTAGATTACTGGGCAAATGAAGAAACTTTTCGGCAGTATGTAAAAACACTGGTACCTAACGACAGCATCGAAGTAACCAAAGCATGCCTTCAAATTGCTGATATTATTCTGGTCGACTCATTGACCAAATTGTATTCTGAAAGGCGATATGCCACCATTAATGATTATTTGCATTCAATAAACGATTCAACAACAATCCGTAGTTCTGTTGCCAATCCAAAGTCACCAAAAAATGCAGGTAGTAAACCACTCTTTGAAGTTAAATATACAATGAAAGAGGAAGAAGAAGGGGATGAATAATTTACTTTTGATTAACACAGGTCAGTTTGGCTTAATTTAGAATGTATTTAAAAATCAAAAAAATAAATACCATATCTCCCCTTTCGAAAGGGGTGTAGGGGTATGTTATTAATCAAATACCATTTATTTTTTTGATTTGTTTAAGAAGACCATCATTTCTTATGAGATAATATAATTAATTGTTATTGCTGGAAAGATGCTCCTTTAACTTTTAAAGTAGTCGATTTTATAATATTTTATTACATTTGAATCCTGAAACAAAATATGACCACTATGAAACTAGAAAAGATTTGCAAATATGCCGGATTATTATCCGGAGGTCTGGGTGCACTTTTTATCCTATTTGGAATTATTGGATATTTTACCGGAGAATTCCTGACTGTCACAAATTTCAGCTGGTTCTTCTGGGCTGCTAATACCTTTATCATGTTTGGTATTTTCGGAATGGTAGCGCACATTGCCTGTAGAGATAAAAAAAAAGTTCAAGAAGGATAAAAAAACAAAGTAAGCATGAAAATCCTACTACTTTTTAGGTTTTTATTGCTTAGTTTTCATTCTGGTTTAGCACTTCATTTAATAAGTTAACTCTTTTTACCATTAAGGTATTTACCTTATTTTTGCCCAATTAATAATTAAACATGAAACAACTCTTTCTATCAATTCTTCTTTCATTTATTGTCGTGTATTCTTTCGGGCAAATAAAAGGCGGGGTAAAAGGTGGTGTAGATTTTTGTAACTTCATTGTCTCCAAGTCCGGTGATCTGTTTACAGATGAAACTTTTAATTCGAAAACATCATACCATATTGGCAGTTATGTTCAAAACTCCTTTAGTGATAATCTGGCCTGGCAAATTGAAGTCCTTTTTTCAAACAAAGGATATATTCATAAAGTAGATGATCAGTCTTTTAATGTTAGTTTAAATTACCTCAACTGGCCTATTTTGCTAATTTACAAACCTATAAAACTACTTGAATTTGAAGTAGGACCCGAATTTGGTTATATGATTTCAGGGGAAGATTTTATGAGCAGTTTTGATCTGGCCGTTGATCTTGGTGCCAGATTTAATATTTCCGATAAATTTATTGCCGGCTTAAGGTATTGCCAGGGCTTACCCTTTAAAATGAAACTCGACAGTCCTGAAGCAGAAGGTTATGACCCAACGTATCAGAATAGTGTTTTTCAGATTTATATTGGATTTAACCTGATCAATGAACCTGCAGCTGAATAGTTTTCCGGCAACATACGTATGACAAATGAATAAGCATCTTTTACTTTCAATTATTCTTAGCATCTTTATTTGTTATGGATTCTCTCAAACCAGGGGACCAAAAAATGGCACCCTTTTGATCATTGGTGGTTATGCCAGTGACAGTATTTATCTTTCCCTTTTCAGCGAACTAACTGGTGGTTATGATTCACCCATTGTTGTTATTCCTACAGCAAGGGATGATGAGAGTTTATCAAAGGATAGTTTGTTTTTACAATTAACCAATCGATTTGAAAAAGCAGGTTTCATAAATGTAACGATTTTACATACCCGTGACCGGGATATAGCCAGCTCAGAAGAATTTACCCGTCCCTTTAAAAACGCAAAAGGTGTTTGGTTTCAGGGAGGACGACAATGGCGACTGGCTGATTCGTACCTCAATACCAAATCACATGAGGCCATTAAAGATGTATTGAATCGAGGTGGTGTGGTTGCTGGATCTTCAGCTGGGGCAACTATCCAGGGTTCATTCCTTGCAAGGGGTGATACTGAAAAACACCCCATCATGGCAGGTGATCACCTGGAGGGCCTGAGTTTTATTTCCAATATTGCCATCGATCAACATTTATTGGCACGTAACCGGCAGTTTGATATGTTTGAGATATTAGCTGAATATCCTGACCTTTTAGGAATTGGATTAGAAGAAAATACAGGCATCATTGTTCAAAAAGACACCTTTGAAGTTGTTGGGGCGAGTTATGTGGCCATTTATGATGGAACAAGATGGTCAGCTGAAAGAGATACTGTTTACCAGTTACATAAAGGAAGCAAAGAGTTTTATTTTCTGGGAGCTGGAGAAAAATATGACATGAAAAATCGAACTGTTATCTCAAAACTCAAACCTGAATAGTTTTTAATAACCATTACAAAACTGTTTATTAATTAACTGCCATCCTGAACGCAGTGTCCGAAGGACTCCTACGGAGAAGGATCTAAATATTAATTTACCTATAACAACTTGGAGATCCATCACTTCGTTCAGGATGACACAATAAGAATTTTGAATAGTTATCCTAACTAAAACTCCATATCCCCCTCACCACCTGATTCCATATCATTGCCATTTCGCTTTTTCTTATAATTATTTATCAGATAACTGACATTGAGTGAAACAACAGGTGCCTCACGCTGAAATTTATCATAGGAGTAAAAATCAGTCCCTTCACTGGTATATTCA
>DAOVYU010000038.1 GCA_030635465.1 Bacteroidales bacterium
CCGGTAACAAAAATTGATGATGCTTATGGTGACCGGAATCTGGTTTGCTCTTGTCTCCCAATTGAAGATTACGAAGATCCTAGTTAATATTAATTTGTACCACTTCTAATTTTTTTTATCTTTACCTCCTTTAAGCAAAGATTTATAATAAATATATTTGATTACTTGCTTTAGAGCGATCAGATCATTAACTTTGCAAGTTGAATGTAATTTTTTGAAACTAAATGGCAAGTGCTCATAACCTGGTTAACAACATATCAGAAAAATTAAAAAAACTGATAACCAGACACAATCATTTGATCTCAGAAAATTCACAACTAAAAGAAGAACAAAAGCGTTTAATAGAAACTTTAGAGAATCAAAAAAAATTAATTGAACAGTTAAAAGAGAAGAATAGAAATTTAAAAATTTCAAAATCAGTTAAACTTGAGGAAGGAAACGACGACGTAAAAAACAAGATTGATGATCTTGTGCGGGAAATAGACAAATGCATTGGACTTTTAAACAAATAGATTATTCTGACTTTTGATAATACTAAATGGAGGAATTAACAATATCGGTATCAATAGCTGACAGGCCATACAGAATGACGATAAAACGAAATGAAGAGGAAATTGTCAGGAAGGCTGCAGATGAAATAAACAAGAATATTAAACATTATTCTGATAATTTCGCCTTTAATGACCGACAGGATTTGCTAGCAATCGTAGCACTTGAAAAAGCAACTATTGCAATGGTAAATGATAATAATTCGATTGAAGCTGATCACAATATGGTATCAACTTTATCTGAAATAGACCAAATGTTATCAGAAAATCTGGATAAAGAATAAAAGTCTACGTTCTTTGAAAATATTTTCCGGTTACTTTACCGGAATAAAGATCGCCCGCATTGATTCAAAATTAATGTTTATAAACTCAACATTAATCTATTAAGGGAAAGCTCATAGGTTTCTAGAACAGGCCTTATCACGCCTTTGGCGCGACTTCTGTTAGATCAGAAGCATTGGACGTTTCGAAATACCTGGCAACCCTAACCGTGTAGAGCTGGGGTTTATCAAACTCCTTGAATGATGCGGGTTTTTTTTGTCTCCTCCTTCCCTCTTAAATCTTTGGAAAATGGATATGCAAATTATTTTTATAATTATTGCTGGTATTGGCGGGATATTCCTTGGTTTTATTATCACTAGCAACCTTCTCAAAAAAAATATTGAGAAAAAAAATGCGACTATCATTAAAGAAGCTGAAGAAAAAGGCGAAGTAATTAAAAAGGAAAAAATACTTCAGGCTAAAGAAAAATTTCTTCAATTAAAATCTGAACATGATAAGATAATACAGGATAAGAATGCCAACATGCACACAAACGAAAACAGGCTAAAACAAAAAGAAGCCAGTTTTTCGCAAAGACAAGAAGATTTTCAGCGCAGACAAAAAGAAGTTGACACCATCAGAAACAACTTAAATGCTCAACTTGAATTAGTCAGTAAAAAGCAAGAAGACCTGGAGAAGTCTCATAAAAGGCAAGTAGAAGCACTAGAAACAATTTCAAGTCTTTCTGCTACTGAAGCAAAAGCTGAACTTATTGAAACACTAAAAGATGAAGCAAAATCGGAAGCGGTGGTTCATATTTCTGAGATTGTTGATGAAGCAAAGCTTACAGCAAACCGGGAAGCAAAAAAGATTGTTATTGAAACCATTCAACGGACTGCAGCTGAAAATGCCATTGAAAATTCAGTATCTGTTTTTAATATAGAGAGCGATGAGATCAAGGGACGGATTATTGGTCGGGAAGGAAGAAATATTCGGACACTGGAAGCTATTACGGGAGTAGAAATTATCATAGATGACTCACCTGATGCAATCCTCCTTTCCTCTTTTGATCCTGTTCGTCGTGAAATCGCCAAACAAGCTTTACATAAGCTTGTAACCGATGGAAGAATACACCCTGCAAGAATTGAGGAAATTGTTGCTAAAACTAAAAAGCAAATTGAACATGATATTATTGAAACCGGTAAGCGTGCTACCATTGACCTTGGAATTCATGGAATGCACCACGAGCTTGTCAGGATGGTGGGGAAAATGAAATACCGTTCTTCTTATGGGCAAAACCTATTACAACATTCAAAAGAAGTAGCTAACCTTTGTGCGACAATGGCGGCCGAATTAGGCTTAAATCCTAAACTTGCAAAAAGAGCTGGCTTATTACATGATATTGGCAAAGTACCCGATAGTGAACCAGAACTTCCTCATGCATTGCATGGTATGAAGTTGGCTGAAAAATTCAAAGAAAAGCCTGAAGTTTGCAATGCCATAGGCTCACACCATAATGAAGTTGAACAGGATACTTTAATTTCACCTATTGTTCAGGTATGCGACGCTATTTCAGGTGCCAGACCGGGAGCAAGGAGAGAAGTTGTAGCTGCTTATATTCAGCGATTAAATAAACTGGAAGAATTGGCCCTATCCTATCCTGGTGTAGTTAAAACATATGCTATCCAGGCTGGTAGAGAACTAAGGGTTATTGTTGGGGCTGAGAAAGTCACTGATGCTGATTCTGCCAAGATATCTTATGATTTATCTAAAAAAATCCAGGATGAAATGACCTATCCAGGACAAATTAAGATAACTGTTATCAGGGAAACCAGAGCTATTAATTACGCGAAATAAAGTACTTACATTAATAGGAAGTGATAAACAAAGACTGTTTTGTTCCCTTTAATTAATTCAAAACGATAAAGGAGATTCAAGAGACTAAAATTTGTATACATAGAATTTTTTCGTTCTATAGATCGACAAACACAAATAATATTCATCATTTATTTCAAAACTTAGTACTGAGGAATATTCAGGTATCCCATAATCTGTTCTATATTCTGATTCCACTTTTTCAAGAAAAACATTCATTTTTGTAACGTGATTATTTTCCATTAATCCAGGTATATGTTTAAAATTTTCAGGACTAAACCTGCTCCAAAAAAATACAAATCGTGAAGCTGGATGCAAAGGAATGCTACCCATCATCATACCATTAGGACCCATATAACCAGAAGTAGATTGTTCAATTAGCTTGTAGCCTCCCAGGCATATTTGAATTTCGCTTTCAACTTGAACCGGAAGAATTGCAGCCTCCGAATTAGTCACTTTTTTATAATACTTTTTAGTTTTTTCTAAACTTTTATACTTATCGCCAACCATCATCTGATCCTGTTTCTCAAAAAATATCGGCGAATTCGCGATCGAAATATCAGCTGTATCAGACACCAAAATTTGATTTACTTCAGTCTGATTCTCGAAATTGGAGATGGTTAGGCCAAATCCATGTTTACAAATATTAAACTGGTATAATATACTATCCAACAAATAAGAATTTGACTTTATTTCCAATTGTCTATCAAAGTTTAGAACTGGATATGTAAAGCCCTTACCAATTGAAGTATTACTCTTCAAATCTATTTCCAGAGCAAGAGAAGTATTCGGGATTTTCTCTGAAATTAAAATAACTTTTTCATCCTTTATATAAATCTTTACAGGTTTTGATGCGGCAGCAAGTGAAAAGTTTGCCTTTGTAATAGGATCAAGTTCAAAATCTAATGGTCTTAATAAGTCATATAGCTTATTATACGTTGGATTCAACGAAAATCGATACTCTGAAAAATCAAATTCTTTTATCGAATAACTGTCTGGAAAAGTAAACTCCCGAACACTCAAAATAGAAGAACTTTTTTGGACTGATAAAATATTAAATTTATAGTTCCAATTCCAAAAGGCAACTAGCTTTTCTTTCTTTGGATTAATATTCAGGGCTTTATATTCACCTTTAGCTGTATTAAGGTTATAAATAAGTGAATATATTTCCGTAAATTTTTTATTTGTAAAAAAAAGAACGAGGTCAAACTCATTCAATATACCTCCAAGAAGACGATCATTCATTCCTTCCTGTTTCAGTATTGAAAATGTTAATTTACTTTCCAAATTCTCATCAAAATAAAAACCAGAAAGTTCTACTTTTCCCTCAATTAGCAATATAAATTGCTCATTAGTATTATTAAATATTTGATAAGTAGTTCCCTCTTTCGCAAAATTAACGGGCGATTCAAAAATTAATTCCTGAGAAACCATTGAAATAAATATGAAATACAAAAATGTGGATAACAGGATATTTTTTTTCACAATACAACTCTTTTGACATGAAAATATCAAACGAATTTAATCAATAAAAAAACATTAAAATAAATTTGGAAATAAACTTATGGATAAATTTATAATCTAAATAAAATCGGCCAGGGTTTGACTTTTCATATAATCAACAAATTCTTCTGTCATCTTTTTAGTAATATTATTGAAAATACATTTGTCAAATATACATATAGGATGATCCAATGGACAATCCTGGATATCAATTTTACCTTCGATGGATTCATACAAATCAAGCAACTTAATATCTCCGGCTGGCATTTTAAGTGAAAACCCACCAGATGGTCCACGATGTGAATTAAGATAACCCTCTTTTACCATTCGTTGCATCACTTTAGCAACATGATGTTTCGAACTGTTTAATCTTTCTGATATCTGTATTACATTTACAAGTTCTCTATCCTTCGCTTTAGCAACCAGAATCATTCCATGCAATGCAATAAATGCTGCTTCTGAGAATTGAATTACGTGAGCCATAATATTAAGTTTTTTCTGTAAATCCAAATTGGTTTAATGACAATCTCTATTTTTGAATATCATAAAAGCACCGCTTCGGGCAATATAATTTATTCTCAGATTTCAATACCTTAATAACCTTATCAACATCTTTTTTATCTATACCGGACAACTCTGCAATTTCACCTGCTTTTAATGCTTTTCCAGCTTCCTTTAATGTTTCAATGATTTGTGCCTCCATACAATTAAGTATTAAATTACTGATATGCAAAAATATATAATCCAAATGAAAATTAAAGCGATTAAGTACTGAAATGAATCCAACAAGAATAATATGTATGTATCTCACTGAATTGCTATCAGATAGCATGGTTAATTATAACCATTCCAAATTTCAGGATCAGATATAACAATAGGATGAAAATAGTGTTGTTATAAATAGTAAATTTGAGACCAATTTAAATAATCATTTGGAACATTACATTGCATGAAGTTATCCATCGTAATTGTAAACTACAACGTTAAGTACTTCCTTGAACAGTGCCTGTATTCTGTGCGAAAAGCAATACATAATATGGATGCTGAAATATTTGTGGTGGATAATAATTCTGTCGACGGGTCACTTGAAATGTTACACCAAAAATTTCCTGATATTACATTAATTGCCAACAAAGACAATGTTGGTTTTTCTATAGCCAACAATCAAGCTATTAAGCAATCATCAGGTGAATATGTACTATTACTTAATCCTGATACTGTAGTTGAGGACGACACATTTACGAAAGTTGTTCGATTTATGGATGAGCATTCGGATGCTGGAGGTTTAGGTGTAAAAATGGTAGATGGTAAAGGAAAGTTTTTACCCGAATCAAAAAGAGGCCTTCCAACCCCTTCTGTTGCATTTTATAAAATATTTGGGTTATCCAGGATATTTCCAAAATCAAAATTATTCGGAAAATATCACCTCGGTTATCTTGATAAAGAAAAAATCCATTCCGTTGACATCCTTTCTGGAGCATTTATGTTATTGAGAAAAAGTTTGCTTGATCAAATTGGCTTACTTGATGAAACATTCTTTATGTACGGGGAAGATATTGATTTATCATATAGGATCATAAAAGCAGGTTATAAGAATTACTACTTTCCCAATACACGAATAATTCACTACAAAGGTGAAAGTACCAAAAAGGGAAGCGTAAACTATGTTGTGGTTTTCTACAAGGCCATGGTCATATTTGCTAAAAAACATTTTTCATCCAAAAATGCACGAATATTTTCCATATTGATAAATATGGCTGTGTATTTCAGGGCCTTTCTTGCCATCCTAAACGGTTTTTTTTCAAAGGCAGCCTTGCCTCTTGTTGATGCCATTTTATTATTTGGTGGTATTTTAGGAATTAAAAATTATTGGGAGCACAATATAATTTTCCCTTATGGTGGTGAATACCCTGTGGAAATTGTATCAATTGCTATTCCTATATATATTTTGATATGGCTATTTAGCGTATTTATGAGTGGTGGTTACGACAGACCTGTTCGTCTGCCTAAATTATTCCAGGGACTATTTATAGGTTCTATCATAATTTTAACATTTTATGCCCTTTTACCTGAAAGTTTTCGATTTTCCAGAGCCTTAATTATTTTTGGTGCGATCTGGGGTTTCATATCCATGATGGGTTTGCGTGTATTACTTCACATCTTTAAAGTTAAAAAATTCAGACTGGGCATTAATCTAAATAAGCGATATGCCATTGTTGGCAATAAAGAGGAACCGGAACGAGTAGCTGAGTTACTTAGAAAATCAGATATGAGTCCAGGATTGATTGGATTAATTTCAACCGAAGAAAGAGAAAAATCAAGGGATGGTTATGTTGGTCATATCGATCAACTTAAAGAAATCATTAAAATATACAGCATTGATGAAGTTATCTTTTGTGCTAAAGACTTACCTGCTCATACCATAATAGATTATATGTCAGGATTAAGTGTATCGCAGGTAGAATACAAAATAGCACCCCCTGAAAGCCTTTCTATTATTGGCAGTAATTCAATAAACACTTCAGGCGATATTTATATCATCGAACTTGATTCTATTTCTAAAGCAAATAACAAAAGAAGTAAGAGACTTTTAGATTTTTTAGTTGGTCTTGTATTTCTTGTTTTATCCCCAATAGTTTTCATCGTAAACAGAAACCCATTTGGGTTTGTCAGGAATCTGTTTTTAGTTCTAATAGGAAATAAATCATGGGTGGGTTTTCAAATTACAACAAACTCAACAGCACACAAACTCCCCAAAATTAAGCCTGGAATTTTATATCCGACTGATATGATTAAAGGCAACGATGTTTCATCTGAAACTGCAGATCGACTAAATTTATTATATGCACGAAACTACAAGATTCTTAATGATATCAATATCATTTTCAACGGCATTCGCAATTTAGGTAGATAAAAAGCCATTTCAGCTCATACTAAGACTCAATAAAATTTATTTGTAATTTTGCAAAACTTTACAAACCATTAATTGTTTAGCAATTATTATTAAATAAGAAACATAATAAACAAATGGCAATCTTTGAAGTAGTTATGCCCAAACTGGGCGAAAGTATTATTGAAGCAACCATCACCAAGTGGTTATTAAACGAAGGAGATACGGTTGCAGAGGACGATCCGATTGTAGAAATAGCCACTGATAAGGTAGACTCTGAAATTCCCTCTCCGGTAGAAGGAAAAATTACCAAGGTGCATTTTTCCGAGGGTGATGTTGTGGCAGTTGGGGCTGTGATCGCATTGATAAATATGGATGGTGAAGAAGATTCCGATAGTAATGAAATAGTGGAAG
>DAOVYU010000130.1 GCA_030635465.1 Bacteroidales bacterium
ACTTAGTATTTAGTTAATTTAGACACTTCTATAAATAACGGCATTCATGAACATGGAAAACATATTCAGCTCAGCTTCCCGCTTATTCTTTCTTAACTTGCTTATTCTGTTAACGATAAGTGCAGCTTTTGGTCAATCGAATGAAGATTGTATGATGTGTCATGAAGATCCGGAGCTTACAACAGAAAGAAATGGACGGACAATTTCCATGTTTGTCAATTTGAATCCTTTAATGAGTTCTGTGCACAAGGATGTAGATTGTGTAATGTGCCATGAAGATGCGGATGTGGAAGATTTTCCACATGAAGAAAATTTGAAACCAGTAAATTGCGGTATCTGTCATGATGTAGCTCAAGAGCGATTTGAAAAAGGAATACATGGACAGGCATTAAAACTAAATGCCCTGTATGCTCCGAGTTGTAGTGAGTGTCATGGAGAACATTACATTTTGCCTAATACTTCCCCCAGGTCACGAACTTATAAAATGAATATTCCGGTTTTGTGCGGAAAATGTCATCGGGAAGGAGCTCCGGTAGCAAGAACATACAATATTACAGAACACAATATTCTGGAGAATTATAGCCAGAGTATTCATGGAGAAGGATTGTTTAAAAAAGGATTGATTGTATCAGCAACATGTAATGATTGTCATGGTAACCATCTAGTATTACCTCATACAAGTCCAAATTCAAGCATTTCAGGCAGAAATATTGCAAACACTTGTATGAAGTGCCATGCTGAAATTGAAGAAGTTCATCAAAAGATCATTAAAAAAGAACTTTGGGAAAAAGAACCTGGTGCCATTCCGGCCTGTACTGATTGCCATCCTCCACATAAAGTAGATGTACAGAATATTGTTAACATGGTATCTGATAATTCTTGCCTGAAATGCCATGAGAAGGAAGATGTTCACAAAGTTGTAAATGATTCGATTATATCTTTGTTGGTAAACAAAGAAGATCTTTCAAATTCTGTTCACAGAAGTATTACATGTGTTAAATGTCACTCAGATATATCAATAAATTTAAAACGGCCTTGTGAAACAGCTGGCAAAGTAGATTGTTCCAATTGCCATGCTGAGGTATCCAATATTTATGATGCAAGTGGCCATGGTCAGGCATATTTTAGAAAAGATGAAAATGCCCCTTATTGCACCGATTGTCATGGAAAACATATAGTAAAATCGAGGTATGATGATACAGCCCCAACATATAGAGCTTCCATCCCAAAACTCTGCGGAGAGTGTCATCGCGAGGATGGTAAAGCAGTAGAAATAGCAACCTTAAAAGAAGTGAATGCCTATGCCGATTATTCTTCCAGTGTACATGGTAGAGGTTTGTCAGAAAAAGGATTGTTACCTACAGCAATGTGTACTGATTGTCACACCACCCATTATATTTTAAAAGAATCGGATGAACGGTCTTCTATCCATCCTAAAAACATACCTGCCACATGTGCTACGTGTCACAAAGGCATTTATGATGATTATATTAAAAGTGATCATGCCATTACCCATGATAAGCATGATATGAAGTACCCCACATGTGCCGATTGTCATTCGGCTCATGTAATCACTGATATCAGTGGGGATGATTTTATGAATGAGGTAACCCATCAGTGTGGAAATTGTCATGAGGAACTGTCGGAAACATATATGGAAACATATCATGGAAAGGCATATCGCTTAGGTTATTTAAAATCAGCCAAATGTTCTGATTGTCATGGTGCGCATAAGATTTATAATTCAAGCAATCCTTTGTCATCTGTCGGAAGTGTAAATATTGTTGAAACCTGTAAGAAATGTCACCCTGATGCAAACGCGCGGTTTACAGGTTACCTGACCCATGCAACGCATCATAATAAAACAAAATATCCTGTTCTTTATTATACATTTTGGGGTATGACTTCCCTGCTTATTGGGGTATTTGGGTTTTTTGGAATCCATCTTTTAATGTGGCTCCCACGTTCGATTCAGGGAATAAGAGAGAAAAAACAACATAAAGATACATTTGGAAGTAAGTATCATATTCGTCGTTTTACGCGCAGTCAAAGGATTACACATATTTTTATAATCTTTAGTTTTGTATTGTTGGCAATAACTGGAATGATGTTGAAATTTGCAGGAATGGATTGGGCTGCCTGGTTGTCAAGATTACTTGGAGGAGTTTATGTTGCAGGTGTCATTCATCGGTTTGCAGCAATAATCACCTTTGGATACTTTATTTTTCATTTTGCTTCCATTGTTCGAATAAAAATAAAACGTCGTATACCTTTCCGCAAATTTGTTTTTGGCGAAAATTCCTTGATGTTTTCCATGCAGGATTTAAGAGATTTCGCTGCAACAGTCAAATGGTTCATAGGGAGGGGTCCCAAGCCAAGTTATGGTCGATGGACCTATTGGGAAAAGTTTGATTATATGGCTGTGTTTTGGGGAGTAGCTGTGATCGGATGGTCAGGTTTGATTTTATGGTTCCCTGAGTATTTTACTAAGGTCTTCCCTGGATGGCTTATTAATGTGGCAATGATTATTCATAGTGACGAAGCTTTGCTTGCTGTTGGATTTATATTCACTGTTCATTTCTTCAATACACACCTCCGTCCGGATGCTTTTCCTATGGATACAGTTATCTTTACAGGAACCGTTCCTTATAATGAATTTAAGCATGAAAGACCTCGTGAATTTGAATACCTTAAAAAAACGGGCAGGCTGAAAAAAGTTGTTTTAAAAAGGGAGCACAGGCCTGAGTACGAAAGATGGATAAAGATATTTGGATTTGCAGCCCTAATAATTGGGTTATCCCTAACTGTTCTTATTATTTATTCTATGATGTTTGGATATGTTTAGTGGTTAGAAATTGTTAAAGAATATGGTCGGAGCTGCTTATTTCAGCTCCGCCCTTTCTTTTTTAATAAAATTTAAACTTATATTTGTCTTAGTGATATAATTAATTTGTTAGTTACTGATGGATAAATTAAAAAAGAAAAATCGATATCAACGAATTTTCGATCAACTTGCCAGATTGCTTGAGCCACACAACAACCAGCTAGCTGCAATGGCTACAATAAATGCTGTCTTAATCAATAAATTTGATTATTTCTTCTGGATGGGATTTTACCTTTTGCAAGATGGTGATCTAATTGTTGGCCCCTATCAAGGACCTGTAGCATGTATCAAGCTTAAAAAAGATACAGGTGTGTGCTGGGCTGGTATCAACCAGAAAAATACCATCATTGTTCCTGATGTTCATGATTTTCCAGGTCACATTGCCTGTGACTCACGATCTAATTCGGAAATTGTCGTACCATTAAAAGATAAAACTGGAAAAATTATGGGTGTTCTGGATGTTGACAGTAAAGAGTTAAATTCATTCGATGAATCGGATAAAGAGGGATTGGAACATATTTTAACCTTGATTTATAAATAATTGTAAAAAATAGAGTTACCGATTCCCTGATTATATTTTCCCAAATTACAATTTCAAAGTTTAGTAAATTGTTGCTTTATTTTAATTAAGTGAAGTATACTTGATATGTGTATGGAATATATGTATCTTCGTTTCAGATTGTCAATTTATTTAAGCCAATTACTTTTGATATAAATTCATAACCAGAAAACAATTCCGATAGTTATCGGCATCAAAAACAAAAAAACCATGAAACATTTAATTTTATTTTTAAGTATTTTTATTTTCACTTCATTATTGATTCAATTATCGGCACAGGAAAATTGTAGGGTTTTAATACCAGAGTTAGATAGCATTTATATTGGAAAGTGTAAAAAGGGGTTTGCTCATGGCAAAGGTACTGCCACTAGAGTTGACTCATACACTGGAAGATTTTCACAAGGACTACCCAATGGGCGAGGAACATATACCTGGGCCAATGGTGATATATATACAGGAAATTGGAAGGATGGTAAACAACATGGAGAAGGAACCTTAATACTGAAATTGGAAGAAAGAGATAGTATTATTGATGGCCTATGGGAAAATGATAAGTATATGGGACCAAAACCTATTGCTCCCAGGGTAATTTCCAAAGTTAGTGTAGATAGATTTAGCTTTAAACCAACCGGTGGAATTAAGGATCGTGTATTAATTGACCTATTACAAAATGGAACCCGAAACACAGGTGTTTCAAATTTTTTAATAACTACTTCCAATGGAGTTGAAACCAGGTTGGGTTATTCAGTTGGATACGACTTTATTGATTTTCCGGTGAGGATCAGGGTTACCTATATGACTTTGAATAAATTAAAATCTGAAGAATACCGGGTAATTTTTGAATTTGAAATTAGTGAACCAGGAGATTGGCTGGTTGAGATTCACAATTAACCAAACGTAATAAAATAATTTGCAAAGAAATTCCACAGAGTTACAACACCAATAGCAAATAACTTTGAAATGTAAAAATGCTTATTGTATTTACTTACCAACATCCATAATATAAGTGTATTTATTGCTAACCCAATGAGTGAAATTGCGAAAAACTGGGTATATTCTACCATCACTTCTGGATCCTGGCTCTGGAAAGTCCAAATGCGGTTCAGTATATAATTTGTGCTGGCTGCAATACTAAATCCAAGGGCATTGGCCAGGTATTTAGGAACTTTCAACCACTCCTTGAAAACATAAGTAAAACCAAAGTCTACAAATATACCACTGAATCCGACGACTCCAAATTTTATAAATTTCCAAAAAAATGTCCATGTCAAAAATTCACTCATAAAAATTCATTTGTGCCACAAAACTAATTTATTATACCGGATATTTGAATAATATACCCTTCATTTCGTTATTATATATTACAATTTGAAGAATTTGTTTGATTCCTTAAAACAGTTTAATTAATACCTTTGGCTGTTAGTAGTACAATTAATATGTAAAATATTTAGATTTGAACTTAAGAATTCTGCGGATAGAGATCATCATAGTTTTATTTCTGTTGTTAAGTTTTACTGCCTGTGTAGATGAATACTGGCCGGAAATGGATAAGTATGAAAACCTGCTTGTGGTAGATGGAATGCTTACTAATGGAGATGAGGCGGTAATTGTAAAGTTGTCTATTTCAAGTTCAATAAACAATCAGGAATTGCTCCCAGCTAGCAATGGTGAGTTATA
>DAOVYU010000404.1 GCA_030635465.1 Bacteroidales bacterium
AAAAGCTTTTGAACAGGATGCTATACCAAATATGGTTTCTTTATCAACCTTTTGTTTCGATTCAGTGCTGGTGACTCCAAATCCCTGGTTCATGACTATTCTGCCATTTTTATAAATCCCAACAGCTATACCGGGAACTTCAAATGATTCTCTGGCTTTTTCAATGTAACTTTCCAGTTCGGCGTAATCAACTTCTTGCTGTGCAACAAGATTTAAACCTATAAAAAGGCTATGGGTAATTATAATTAAAGTGAAAAGTGATTTTTTCATAATGTGGCTTGATAATATATAAATACCTGATTAATTCTCAATGGGTAATTGACGTGTAAATCCCTCTTCCAGTGAAATAAATGTTTCTGTGCTTGTAATTTCAACGATGGATTGGATTTTTTCGACCAGGATCTGCTTTAAATGTTCATTGCTTTTGGTATACATTTTTAAAAGCAGGGAATACTTTCCTGTTATGTGATGACATTCAACAATCTCTGGTATTCCCTTTATTTGTCTGAATACGTCATCATGTGTTGATTCTTTGGTCAGGTTGACCTGTAAGCCAACAAATGCACAGGTTAGATAATTTGCTCTTTTAGGATTGATGTTAAATTGAGAGCCGGCAATAACTCCATCTTCAATCATTTTTTGTGTTCGTTGATGGATCGCTGCTCCTGATACACCACACTGGCGGGCTACTTCAAGAAAAGGAATACGTGCATTTTTCATCAGGATCTTTAATATCCTTTTATCTAAACTGTCAAGATGAAAGTAATTTGCCATTATTATGCTGGTTTGATTTATAATTAGTTCAAAATTATTAAAATTTAGTTTCAATTTTCAAAAAAATATAAAAAATTCATGTTTGCTTGTTACCAATAAGAAGTTTATTGTACTTATTCATTAAATTTGTGACAAATCAATACTGATACACTTTTTTATCAAAAAATCTACTTAAAACGGAGCAAACAAATGGAAAATACAGGGATCAATCATTATTTAGATGCAGCCAAAAGGTCAATGGCCTGGCATAAGGATTATGCCAAACAAATGAAAAAATGCCGTTTTGATACAATAGCTGTTCATGGTATATACTCTATGCAGGAGGCACTGGATTTTAACCAGGGATCTATCATCGAACCTATTTATATGTCTACTTCTCAGGCATACAGGGATTCTGATGAAATGGAAGCAGCACTTTCTTATCAAATTCCAACCTGGTGTTATTCACGTATTGCTAATCCTAGTATGTATTACTTCGAAGGAGTATTAGCTTTACTGGAAACGTATGGTTCAAATGTTGAAGCTTCATGTATTGCAACTGCTTCTGGTATGGCAGCGATCCAAACAGCTGTTAATCAGTTTTTATTACCCGATCCCAAAAAACCTGATGCAACCAGGAATTTTGTTGCAACAACCAAAGTTTATGGTGGAACTTTTCAGCAATTTGCAATTAGGAAAGACCAGGAGAGAAGAATAGAATGGCGTAAAGTTGTTCATTCTGAAGACATCAATGAATGGGAATCTTTAATTGATGAAAATACACGTTTTTTATATGGGGAGATGCCAAGTAATCCTGGACAGGCCTTTTTTGATCTTGAAAAAATAATTGAACTTGCACACAAATATGGCATTCCAATGATCGTTGATTCAACGGTTGCTACACCCGCCTTAATGCGTCCTCTTGTTATGGGCGCGGATATTGTTGTTCAATCAGTTTCAAAAACAATAGGAACCAGTGGGTTTGGAATCGCAGGTGCTGTTATAGCAAGGAAGGATTTGGTTTCAAATGTGGATAACCCGGCTATGAAAGCAGATTTTGCTATGTACGTTAAAACCCTGCCTAATCGTGACAATGGTCCTAATATATCACCAATGAATGCAATCCTTGCATTGAATGATATTCGGACATTGAGATCACGAGTAGATATGCAAAGCAAATCGACCATGACAATTTCAAAATACCTTGAACAACATAAGCACGTTGAACAAGTAGATTATCTTGGTCTGGATTCACACCCATTACACGATTTGGCTTCAAAATATTTATGGTTGGTTGACTCTGAGCACGATGAGCATTACGGTGAAAAAGTAAATCGCTATGGCCACTTGATGTCATTCCATGTAAAAGGTGGAGCAAAAGCAACCAGAGATGTGTTTGATGCATTTCAGCGAATATGGCGGGCAACAGATCTGGGCCGTATAAAATCAGTGGCAACTAGACCGGCCATTTCTACACACTCGCAGCAAGGAGAAGAGGGTCGTAAACTGGCAGAAATTCCACCTAATTTGATTCGTTTATGCGTTGGTGCAGAACATCCTGATGATATTATTGCTGATCTTGATCAGGCTTTATCTGTTTTAGATGGGAATAAAATTAGCTCTTATGCACCTGAATACTCTGCAGGCGGGGCTTCTTCAGCTACTTTAAGGAGATAATAATGAAGGAAAAAATTTCATTCTATTCAACCAACCTAAAATCGGTAAATTTACATTTTCATGAGGCATTGTTAAAAGGTCACGCTCCCGATAAAGGTTTTTATATGCCAGTGGATATTCCAACAATCTCTGTTGATAAGATTTTGGAAATGAAATCCAT
>DAOVYU010000326.1 GCA_030635465.1 Bacteroidales bacterium
AATGACACTGGCCAATCTTGGATCTGAAATGGGTGCCAAAAATGCCGTATTCCCTTCAGATGAAGTTCTGGCGGAATATTATAGGGAGAAAATTGAGGGGATCTGGGCTGATGAAGGTGTTTCTTACTCAAGGGAAATTGAAATCAATCTAAGTGATTTGTTTCCGGTGGTTGCCGCACCACACAATGTGGATAATGTAAAGGCTTTATCAGAAGTTCAGGGGACTAAATTAAACCAGGCAATGGTTGGAACCTGTACCAATGGAAGATATGAAGATTTACTGGAAGCTGCAAATATCCTAAAAGGTAAAAAACTTCCGGAAGATATGACCTTGCTGATTGTTCCGGCTTCCCGTGAAATATATATGCAAGCATTAAGGGAAGGATTGGCTGAAATTTTTATGGAATCGGGTGCTCATTTACTGGCTTCATCCTGTGGGCCATGCTTAGGAACAGGACAAGGAATACCTGCAGATGGATTTAACGTGATCTCTACTGCCAATAGAAACTTTAAAGGCCGTATGGGTAATAAAGAGGCCAATGTTTACCTGGCTTCTCCGGCGACTGTTGCAGTTTCTGCACTAGCAGGTGAGATAACCGATCCAAGAGGAATTAAAGCACATGATAAATATCCATATGCTTTAGAAAAAAGTGGTACAATTGAGGTTAGTAAAAGTGAAGATCGATATGAAAACAATACCTGGAATTATGCTGATTTGAACGACATGAACACTGACCAGATGTTTGCCGGAAATTTAACTTATGCTGTGCCAAGTTCCGAACCGGAAAAAATCATGCCCCATCTTTTCAAAGGATTTGACGAAAGTTTTACTGACAGGGTGAAAGAAGGTGACGTGATTATGGCCGGTGCTAACTTTGGATGTGGTAGTTCACGTGAGCATCCAGCTGTAGGTCTTTCTTATGCAGGTGTAAAAGCAGTTATCTGTAAATCAGTGAATCGTATTTTTTACCGGTCTTCTGTAAATCAGGGTTTGCCAATTATTATACTACCTGAAGCTGTGGAAGTATACAAACAAGGTGATGTAGTTGATGTTGACCTGGAAAAAGGTATTGTGAAAGTTGGTAATCACGAATTTACTTTTGCTGCACTGCCTGAAAAATTAATGAATATTTTTAAGTCAAAAGGTTTGGTAAATTACATCAAATCATTTGCGTAACATTTTTTATATAAAACGTTTAACAACCCTCCCTTAATTTTTTATAGGAGGGTTTTATAATAAATAAGTAAACTTTCAGTTTACGTTCAGATGAAAAAAATAATAGCAATCATATCATCCATTGTTTTGTTGGTGATAATCTACTTATTCTTGTGGAATTATTATCCGAAAAATATCAGGATGTTTCCTATGCTGGTTATATTGATTGGTCTTGATATTTACTTATACTGGGTTTATCGAATTAACATTTGGAGAAAAAGTAAAGCACGAGGATATCTGTTTACATTTATTCTCTGGCTGCCATTGCTGATGATATTTACAATAATTGCATCTTCTCTTTTTTACCATTATGATTATTGGCCTAAATGGTTGAAAGTTTATTTTGGAGGTTTTATTTTTGTGAGTTATGTTTCGAAATTAATACCTGTTCTCTTAATCCTGATCTCCGATTTGGTGAAGATTGCCCGTCGTGTTTTTAGAGTAAGTCAGCCAACATATAAAGATGGGATCAAAGGAATGACCAGGAGTGAGTTTATTAAAAAGACAAGCCTTGTGGTTGGAGGTGTGTTTTTTGGAACCCTTACTTTAGGGATGTTTAAATGGATCTATGATTTTAAGGTTCGGAAAAATGTAGTAAATATTCCATTACTTCCACAACAGTTTAATGGATTTAGAATTGTACAGATTTCAGATATTCATCTAGGATCCTGGGTCTCAAAGAATGAATTAAAAGAAGCGGTCAATATCATCAATGAATTAGATGCAGATGTAGTGTTTTTTACTGGTGATCTGGTAAACTATAGTACTGATGAAGCCTATCCCTTTGAAAATATCCTGAAGAATATTCAGGCGAAATATGGAGTTTATAGTATACTTGGAAATCATGATTATGGCGATTATAAAAGATGGAGCAGCAAGGAAGCTAAGGCAAAAAATATGGATGAAATATTTGATTTTTATCAACGACTTGGATGGAAATTGTTGCTGAATGAAAATCAGACCGTAGAAATAGGAGGGGAGGAAATTGCTATTATTGGTGTTGAAAATTGGGGTTCTATGAGCCGTTTCCAGAAATATGGCGATTTAGATAAAGCCATCATAGGTGTGGAAGATAAACCGGTTAAATTATTATTATCTCATGACCCATCTCATTGGGAATTGATGGTAAGTAAATTTAAAACTACCATTGATATCACTTTCGCGGGTCATACCCATGGTGCTCAATTTGGTATTGAAATTCCTGGAATACGCTGGAGTCCATCACAATATATTTATAAATACTGGGCAGGACTTTATTCCTTATTAAACCCATCAACCAACGACAAGCAATATCTATATGTAAACAGAGGGATCGGAGCCATTGGATATCCAGGACGAGTTGGAATATTACCGGAAATTACTGTGGTTGATCTTCAATCTTAATGTTTCAGAGTTCAAGCGTCAACGCCTGAAGTATTTAGAACTTCGAAATAAATTACCAATAAATTTGACATTCCTCAACATTTAACCAGTTTAGTTGTTAATTGTATAATCGTACTAAAAAGATCACAATTGAAGGTTGATAGACGTAAGATAATTTTGATATTAAGTCTCATGGCAATTATTATGAATGTCATTCTGTTAAAGGGCCAACCCTTTATACAGGATCAGGATTTGTCAGATCAAATAATGGACATTTTTAATGGCAATGTTTTGTGGGGAGATTCTGATGGAGATGGAGATTTAGATATTTTAATTGCCGGAAGCACATTAAGTGGAACAATTACAGAAATATATAAAAATGAAGGATCAAATTATAATGCTTTGAACCTTGCTTTGATCGGGTTAAATAATTCTAGTGCTTCCTGGTGCGATTTTGATAATGACAATGACCTGGATTTTTTGTTGATAGGAACAGATACTACGGGAAGTAAAAATTTTCCATCAGCCATTTTGTATCAAAATATTGGAAATGATAGCTTCGAACAATTTGAAACCGGATTATTAGGAGTTTATGATGGCAAATCAGCTTGGGGAT
>DAOVYU010000374.1 GCA_030635465.1 Bacteroidales bacterium
AGAAAAAATGGGTGTTAGCGATTTGTTAGCTGACTATTTGAGCGAACAAGACTTTTTAAACTACGATGGATGGACCAGCTATAGGATAGGACAGGCCTTTGAAAATAAGGGTTCCTTCATTGTAGCAAATTCATATTATGAGAATGCTGTTGACCTGGCTCCTTACAATCTGGAGTTTCAAACAAAATATGGAGGCTTATTAGTGAATATGAACAAGCTTGGACAAGCTAAAGATGTTTTTGAATTTATCATTTCTGAAGACCCAAAGTATGCAACTGCTTATGTTAACCTGGGTTTTATTCATTTAAACAGACAAGAAATACAACTTGCAAAAAATATGTTTAAGCATGCCTTGCAACTTGACCCGGACAATATCCATGCATTAATTAACCTTGCTACAATATATTTTTATGAAACAGATAAAGCAAAATTCCAGGAAATAATTGACCGGGCAAAGAAAATTGATCCGCATAACAAAATTATTTACCAATTACAAAACCAACTCAAATAATCTGAGTTTCAATTATTCAGAATACATTGCTCATACAACAAGTCATAATCCATTCATTTTTTTCAATAATAGTATAACCTTTAGGCTAATTTAACGTTACATCTTTGAATGAAAATAGCGATCAGGATATTAACAGTTGTTATAATCCTACTTCCGTTGACAGAAATTTTTCTGGTCAGCAATGCAACTTTTCTAGATTACTCTAATGAATGGCGGGAAGTAGAAATAAGAAAAGGCAATCATAGCTATTATCCTTCCGTTGAATTTTTTTCAAGCAGAAATGAGATTGAATTCTATTTCAAAACAAATGATAGCTGGTATTACCCGGAACCGGTAAGAAATGGATGGAATAAATTGCGCGGCTTTTCCAAAGGATTGCATCATGACAATGGTTCTGCCAGACTGGTATACAAATGTGTAAATGACAGCACATTGCTAGTAGGTAGTTATTGTTATGTTAATGGGGTACATCCAAATGATGGAGATGGGCTACAGGCAGTATTGGATACTATTCAACCCGATAACATTTATCATTGTATTATCAAAGAGGAAGATGGTAAGTTCAAATTTTATTATGAAGATAAATACTGGGAATGTGATGCTGGTCATACAAAGTCGTGGGGATATATGCTCAATCCTTTTATAGGAGGGGTGTTTACTCTAAATCACGATTGGTATGTTGAAATTGTTGATATTAAACGCAACAAACCGGAATCATTTAAGTCCTTCGAACCAGGTTTTTAACTGAACCACTTTTTCCCTGCTTACAATAATTTCCTTTTCAAAATCATCAGTTAAAACAATCAATAACCGACTGTTGGAATACATAACAACATCTTTAATGGCATTAATATTGACAATAAAAGAACGGTTTGGCCTAAAGAATATGTCAGGGTCCAGGTTTTTTTCCAATTCTTCCAATGTATAATCTATAATGTATTTGTTTTGCTTATTGGTTAGAATAAAAACTGTTCTTCCTTCCGCATAAAACAAAGAAATACTTTCAGCTTTGATGGACTTTATATGATCTCCAACCTTGACCAGAAACCTGTATTTGTAGGTTTTATTCATTTGCAACAATACGCGGCTTAATTCATCATAATGTATGCGCTCTTTATTGGCTGGTAAATTTTCGCGTAAGACCTTTATTTTTTCCATGCTTTTATAGAGATCATCGTAATTCAATGGTTTGAGCAAATAATCAATACTATTAACCTTAAAGGCTTGCAGCGCATATTCGTTGTATGCAGTGATAAAAATAACCGGTGTATTTACTTCTGTACGTTGGAACACTTCAAAACTTAATCCATCTGTTAACTGAATATCCAAAAAAATTAAATCTGCATGGTTATCTTTATTGTTAATCCATGAAACAGTTTGATCTACTGATTTACAAACACCAACTATCTCGATTTCATCGTCGTACTTCAGAAGTAAATTTTCCAGTTTGTCTATCGCTGGCTTTTCATCCTCAACTATTAATATTTTCATAGAATTAAATTTTAGATTCACTCTTCTTCAACTTCAAGCAAAGGAATAGTGAATTTATGATTCCCACTCTCTTCAAGTAAATAAGAATAATTATCCGTAACTGTATAGTAGTCATACGCTTTAAACATAAATTCTATCCTTTTTTTAACCGAACCATTCTTGATCAATTTTTTACTCATTGGATATTGCACAACCAATTGATTATTTCCGCTTTCTTTGATTGATATATTTAAAGGCAGGGACTCGGAAATGATACGCTCTGACAATGCATATTCCAGGATTAACTTCAATGTGCCTGGTATTAGATTCAGATCAAGCATATCTTTCTGAATAGCAACTTTCAAATCCAAACTATTATGGTATTTAGCTTGAAAGATCTCACAAACTGGTTTTAACGATTCAATCTCATCTTTTAACGTAACAAGGTCTGCATGTTTATTATCCAATGTATAACGATAAGTCTTTGACAGGTTATTAATCTCATCATCAGCCGATTTTTTATCCCTGTACAATTCGCTGATAATTATCTCCAGCGATTGAAATAAAAAATCAGGATTCACCTGGTATTTAAAGGACTCCAATTCCATTACCAGGTTTTCTCGCTTAGTTTGTTCTTGTTGAACTTTAGATTCATTTTTCCTGTTTACAAATACAAGGCTAAAAAAGAACAAATTGTAAAATATGGCAATTAATAGATAAATACCGTTAAAGGTTATCAATTCTGTTTGTCGTGCTCATAAATTAATCCTGCCAGTTTGCCAACTTGTGTTGGAGAAAAACGCGCCCACGAGTGATATGTGTTTTCACAGTTCCTAATG
>DAOVYU010000255.1 GCA_030635465.1 Bacteroidales bacterium
GTGGATTGTGCAGCATATATTTCTTTTATATTTTCAATATTTCCATCAGAGTCCATTATCCATATCCAGTCTCCCACGTTATATTGTCCCCTTATATGTAAGGCAATATCTCCCAGTTTTCCAACTGATATGTTTGTATTGGCTCCGAATTTTGTTTCATCAATATAGTGCCAATCATGATTCCCATCCGCATCCACCATCATTACAAACATAAATGGTTCTGATGATCCAAATTGTTCTTCCTGGTAGGTAAATGGTCCATTTGACTGACCTATTAAAACAGCTCCATCTCCCACAGCAGACATATCACCGATCTGAACCGAACCTGAAATGTAATTTGTCCAGACAACATCTCCTTCCGGATCTGTTTTCTGTATATAACAATTGCCAGTATAAGGCAGAAAAACTGAAGCATCATGAATACCTGTTATAAAAATAAAACCATTGGTGTCTATTGACAGTGCTGCAACTTCATTACAGTTAGATATTTCGTACGACTGAGCCCACAGAACTTGCTGGCTTTGTAATGACAATGAAAAGATATAAAGTAGAAAAACTAGAATTAATGGTTTCATAGTAAAAGAGTTACTAAAAGTACATTTCTAAGATTGAAACACGTGATCTGTCCTTTTTGTTCAGATCCAAGCTCAACTAAATTGGTCTGTATTCGAGAAATACTAAATTCTAAAATCAAACTTCAAACATTGAATTACAAACATTCCCAAACTTCACGATCTATTTATTATACATTGCTCTACGTTCTGATAATTCAACACCTGCCAGTCTATTTAGAACTTTTTTAAATTGTCGTGTTATTATTGATTATTCTTTGCGATCAATTATTTTTGAAGGACAATTAATAGTTATCAATTCTAATAATTGATTATGAAAAAAATCATTGTTAATTCCATTATTTGCTTATTGACTTTTATTTTTCCTTTACTCTTGTTGTCTCAAAAGCTTCCGATAAAACCAGGTAAGATATCAATGGAAGAACTTACTATGGAGTTTTGCCCGATTGATTCGAATGCCCGTGCTATGATTATATGTGATTATGGAAAATCATATTTCACTTATTCAGATGAAGAGGGATTTTAGCTGTTTTTTGATAGGATTTTAAGGATTAAGATTCTTTCTAAGGAAGGCTATGACTGGGCTGATCATAGTATAAGCCTATATAAAGATGGCTTAAACAGAGAAAAAGTTAAAAAATTGAAAGCTAGTACTTATAACCTTGAGGATGGTAAAATAGTTAGGGTGAAACTAAAAAACAGCGATGTTTATTCTGAAGAAAGAAGTAAGCACTATGATCTTGAAAAATTTTCCATGCCACAAGTCAGGGAGGGTTCAGTTATCGAAATCGAGTATTCAATATTATCGGATTTCTTTTTTAACTTAAACTCGTGGTATTTTCAGCATGATATTCCAACACAATGGAGTGAATACAATACGAGAATACCTGAATACTTCCAATATAAGAAGACCCACAGCGGATATGAGACACTTGTAGAAAACGAGTCAACATTCCAGAGAAAAACCATTATGTTGACAACCAAGGAACGGACTGGTGTTAAAGTTTCACAAACAAACTATGAAACTAAGAAGTTTGAATACAATGAAGCTCAGGAGCACTGGGCTGCTAAGGATGTCCCTGCATTTATTGAGGAAGAACCATTGACCTCAACTGAAAACTATATCAGCAAAATGGAATTTGAGCTTTCATCAATCCACCCACCATATGGACAAATAACTTATTATACCAAAACATGGGAAGATATTAATGAAATGTTACTCGATGATATGGATTTTGGAGGGCAATTGAAAGGTGGAGGATATTTAAAGGATGTGGTAGAAGAGATTAACCTGACTGATGCTGATAATTTGAATAAAATGGTTCTTGCATATCACTTTATTCAGAAGCATATGAAATGGGATGGCTATAATTCAGTAAGTGTAAATGATAATATCAGGTCGGTTTTTAGTGATCAATCAGGTAACAGTGCTGAAATAAACCTTATGCTGGTTGTACTTCTTGGTAAACTGGGAATTGAATCTGACCCGGTTATCATAAGCACCCGGTCCAATGGAATGATCCACCCATCACAACCTACCCTTTCTTCATTTAATTATGTGCTTGCATCTGCAGTTGTGGATGGGCAAACTTACCTGATGGATGCAACTGATCCAATAATCCCTTTTGGAATGCTTCCTAAACGTGCACTCAATGGAAAAGGAAGATTGGTAAGTAAAGATAAAACTGATTGGGTGGAGCTTGATACAGAAAAACCTTTTAAATCATTTTGGATGTATACTCTTACTTTAAATGATGAAATGGAATTTACTGGTGGTATTCAAGCTGCGTTTAATGATTATGCTGCTTATAACCAGCGCAAAAGGCTTGATAGTTACAGTTCCCAGGATGAGTACATTGAAAATATTGAAGACAATAACCCAGGCTTATCCATAAATAATTACGAATTGATCAATGCCAATAATTATTCTGAACCGTTCAAGGAAAAGTTTGAGGTATCCATAACAGATAAAACACAAGGCTCGGAAGATATAATTTATTTTAATCCAATGTTTTACGAAGTTGTGGTAGAAAATCCCTTTAAACTTATTGATCGAAAATATCCTGTTGAATTTGCATATCCTACCAATAATTCCTGTATGATCATATTTACGATTCCAGATGGATATAAAGTTGATGAAATGCCTCAAAGTACTAAAGTGGAGCTTCCAGATAAAGGAGGAAATTTTCAATTTACAAGCAACCTTATGGGCAATACCCTTCAGATTATAAGTAAAATGCAGATCACGAAGAAAATCTTTTTACCTGACGATTATAAGTATTTAAAGGAGTTTTATAATCACATTATTAACAAGCATGCTGAGCTTGTTGTGTTATCAAAAGAGTAATTGATATGAAGCAATACTTTTTAAGTATAAATTTATTCTTACTTCTTTCTGTTGCCGGATTTGGTGGTGAATTAATTTTTCCATCTTATTTAATACCTGACACACTTTTGAAAGATGCTAATGCTGTTGTTCGAAATATGGAATGTGTACTTACCATCCATTCGGATAATAATGCCAGTTATTCTATAAGGAAAGCAGTAACTATCATGAATGAAAAAGGAGACGACCATGGTACTTTTTATGCGTTTTATGATAACCAACGAAAATTAAGTGGAATTTCTATAAAAATATACAATGCGTTTGGAAAGTTGATAGAAAAAGTTAAGCCAGATGATATTAAAGATTATAGTGCAGTTTCTGGCTTTTCCCTTTATGAAGACAGTCGTTTAATGATTTATGAGCCAGTTATTAATAGCTACCCATATACAGTGGTAACTGAAGTTTTACTTAATTATAAAGGGTATATTCAGTTCCCAATATGGCAGCCGCAAAGATTACCAGATTTATCAGTAGAAAAAGCATCTTTGACAATCAGAATGCAAAGAGATCATGAAGTCCGCTGGTATCAACGAAATATTGGTTTTGAACCACAAGTATCAACAGATGGAAACACCGAAGTGGTACATTGGGTTCTGAACACCTTGCCGGCATTTGACAGGGTTGTGTTTCAGCCTCCCATGGATGAAATTACTCCAAATGTCAGAGTAGCACCAAATGACTTTACATATGATGGTTATAAGGGGAACCTTAATACCTGGAAGGGATTTGGAGAATGGCTACACAAATTATTATTGCAAAGGGATAAATTGGATGAGGAAACAGTTTTAAAAATGAAATCCCTGGTTGCTGATAGCCAGGATACTTTAGAAATAATTCGCCGTATTTATAAGTATGTTCAGGGACATACAAGGTATGTAAGTATTCA
>DAOVYU010000240.1 GCA_030635465.1 Bacteroidales bacterium
TATTGAAAGCGCAGAACAACAATTGGCCGGTGGTGGACAAATGCCTCCTGAGTTAATGGCTCAACTAGGACAGGGAATGCAAGCCGAAGGCGGTAACTCTGCACAGGCAAATCCAGAAACAATGGCACTATTGCAAAAATTCATGGCAGATCAAGCAGCATAAAAAAAGGCTCGATATAAACCGGGCCTTTAAAATTCTTTTTATAAAATATTACTTTCCTTTATTTGGAACTTTCTTAGGTGTTTCCACTGGTTGTTTTGCCGGCTCTTTCTTAGGTGCTGGTGCTGGTCGTTGAACTTGTGGTGCTTTTGGAGCAAATGGAGTGCTGACAATAACGCAATTGGATATATGAGTGCTTATAATCCTTCCATCCATATCCATAAACTCAACTCTCCCTGCCGAATGATAATCAACATCACCATCTACGGTGAAATTTCCAACTTCGAGAATGTAAACTGTCTGAGTGTCTTTCTCAGCTTTTTGCCATTTGTAACCGCATCCTACGAATAGAAATGCAACAAAAATAATCAATAGTACTTTTTTCATTGTTTTGATATTTGATATTAATAATTAAAGTTATTTTTTTACAATACCTGTGTTAACCAGGAATAGTTCCTTCTTTAAGATACCTCTCAATAGCTTCTGCAGCATCAATTAATTTACTGGATGAATTAATGCCGGGTATGGCTTTAGCTATTTGAATGCTTTCCCATCTACTTAGACGTTCCGCATCGATAGACTGATCGATTCCTGTTAATTTATCCAGATTTGTATAATCACTTTCAAACGCATCAGCAGGAGACCATGATTCATAACCACCTTCATAAACCACGTAATATCCTCCGACTTCAGGGGAATGCTTACTAACATAAACATGATCTACCTTAAACGGGGAAAATCTTTCTTCTTCGGGTGTGATAATAGCACCTCCATCAGTTTCCCGATTATCTTTTTTAGCCAAATCAACATCAAATACAATCGATTTAATCTTCAAAGCCCATACTTGTTTATGACTTTGGTACTTAGGCATCTCTGTAGAGTTGCCAGAATTTTCTTTATTCATAAAAGTTTATTTAAAGTGAGTAATTACTTTTTCTTTTGCAAATTTCCATGTATATCCTCCGGCAGATTTCCCCTTACTATTACAGCAAAGAGATATAATTGAATGGCTAATATTCATTTTTCTTTTCACCTCTTTGATTGAGTGAAATCGTTTTATTTTTCCAGTTATTTTGTGAATTCCAACAACAGCTTTATTTTGCTTGTTATTAATACCATTAATTCTATCTTTATTGCCTTTGGTTTCATTTTCTCCCCACGTCATAATACTTAATCTTTTTAAAGAATATCCCTTGTAATCATCATTCCTGTCGCACGAAGGAGTTAATTTGCTTTCAAATCCAGACAATTCCCATTTTTTGTAAAGCTCATGGAATAATGATTGGCTCAATAACCATTCAATAAGTTCATGCTTTGAATATTCGGGCATGGGATAATTCCTTGTTTTAGAATTATGTTTTTGAGAATAATACATTTTAGAAATAAGTCCAATTTTAGTTCTTTCGTATAATTTCCTTCTTTCTATAGTACATTCCTTGCATTCAGATTTGGTATTTAATCTACCTCCAGTTTCATTTCCAAATTCGCTCAATGGCTTAACATCCTTGCATTTTGTACAAATTTTTTCTTGAATCATATTGATACGCTTTTACCTACGTTGTTCAAAGAATTGTAGCAGGAACGTAGAACCTCATTGAACGAGTTAATTAGACTCGACTACAATTCAAATGTACAAAATTATTTCTTCTTGCCGTCAATATTATTCAAATCAATCCTAAATGACTGAAAATCTCTTGCAAACAAATCGTCTTGTGTTACAATCCACGGTTCTACATGTACATCAAATTTGCCTTTTTTGACAGGATCAGCATGGATTGTTGCAATGGTTATAAAACTCTCCATCTTTGCACAAGCCGGATTCTCCTTGGTTGCAACAAATTCTTTTAAATCATTGTCCAAGTCAACAGAATCACGAAATTGTATAAATCGATTCATGGGCCATGAAGCTCTCCTGAATAATTGTCCCTGAACAATCATTATCATCATTTCCCCTACAGTGTATTGTTTTGTCCGGATATGATTAGGATCAAATATCGTTTTAGGCATCCAGTATTCTATAATGGCAATACCGGTTTGATCTATAACGTGAAATCCTTCACGATACGTTATATCTACACCTTCTTTTTGTGGTGGATGCGGAAAGGCATTTTGAATACCTTTTAATTTTGCCGTTCCTTCACCCATTGGAGTAGCGCGAAGTCTCCTTGGAGCAGAATATTCTAACATTGGATATTTGTCAACTTTCTCTTCTTTTTTGGCATTCTTGCTGCCAAATAAACTAACTCTCTTTCCCATAACTAAATGCTTTGATTTGTAATTTTATAATTATTTTTTGTTCTTGAATTTCAACATCTTCATGAATGAAGGATGATTTGTACAACTGCCTAATCAATTCTTGGCGTAGATCATACTTCTTTTCATCAATCATATTTCGGAGGAATATCTTTGCACTTTCAGTACGATAAGAAGTTGTGTCTATAATAGATGTTGTTTTAGCTGAAAATATAATCGGCTTGAATAATATTTCAACAGGATCATCTATATAAACATCATTATACCTTTTTATCAACCATTCTGGAGCAGTCTTTAAATTGTCCTTAGTAATCAAATCAATTCTATATTCGGAATTATAACCTTGCATGTTGAATTCAGTTACTAAATGCTCTATGTACTCAGATTTAATTTCAATTGGGCGAAGTTGTAATTTTGCAAATGCAGGGATAGCCCCTTTATTATACTCCTTTATCACCCAATCAACAAAAGATCGGTCTACCCTGTGAATAATCTCAGGTTTACGTTTTGATTGTTTTTGTGCCATCCACAACTTGGAAATATTAGTTACTTCTAATTTTTCCTTTTCAATTCGAGAACTCACTTTTTCCAAGGCTGCTTTCCATTCGTTATTTATATCAATAACTTTAGCAACTCTCAATTGATTTTCCGGCTTGGCTTTTTTGTTGTACCTGGTGACTAGCCAGATTATTAGTTTTTTCATAGTTATAATTTATTTTCAGTAATCAATACTACTAAGAAATTTTTGTCGAATTTATTTAAAAATGGAAGTATATTTTCTTTGACTAGCTTCAATGGATATTGAGTGAATTTTTCTTCTTGTTCTTCAAAAGATGGTATTTTGTTTTCCAGAAATTTAATAAAATTTCCGACAGTTGCTCTTTTCTCGTCAATAGGGTATTCTTCCCTAAAAGAATCATTGCCCCAATCTAACTCAAATCTATCAAATACTTCTTTCCTTGTCCTAATTAAATCAACCATGTCTAAAGGGAAGAATTCATCTTTATTGTTATTCTCTTTGGTGATAAAAATGTATGCCATAATAGTTAACTTATAAGTGAATTAATCAAATTTCTCCATAAATAATTTATGCATCGATATTCTCTTTCCCCTCCTGTAGTACCAGCAATCATATTTACGTGAAATAGCCTTGGAAGTAAATAAACTTCTCACAAGTGCAGATTGATTTGAATATAAAACCCTCAACCGATACATATTTACATTTATCCAATAAAGTTTCATAAAAATATTCATTACTTCAGTTTTTGATAGATTTCTTTAATTCTCAATCGTTGCTTTGTTTTTCGGAGGTGTTTTAAGTTGCATATCATATTGCCTCCATAAAATAGCAGTATCAACCTCTGTTAAACAAACTGATAATTCACGACTATTTTTCCCAGATTCACGTTCTTCAAGCAGTAACGCTCTGGCTTCTCTTAATTTTCCTAAAATTTCATCCATGATTTTATTTTAACTTTTGATAGATTTCTTTAATTACTTTGCTGTCAAATAGTGAATTATGCTTCTGAACATCTTCACCTCCAAACTTTACA
>DAOVYU010000284.1 GCA_030635465.1 Bacteroidales bacterium
GAGAATCCCTGTGGGACCTTTGATGGAAACTAGATATTTAACTCCTATTCCCAATTCTATCGAATTCTAAACCTAAATGCTGTCTTCAATTTTTCACGATTTACATACAGTATCAGGTAATATGGAATCAGGATACTGATAGAAATTAGCCCTGCTAATCCTTCATTATTTATTAAACTAAGAGAAACAATTAGTGTGATAAGCACAATTAGAAATGGCAAAACATAGCCCAGCATAACGGCTTTGGTACCCTGAGATTTTTCCATTAAAATATCCACTTTGTCTCCTATTGCAAAATTTTCAGTTTTATTTCGGGGAACCTCCACAATTTCATCCTTCATTTCAGAAACATTACAAACACCTTTTACACTACAGGAAGCACATGCCGATTGGGCGACAATAGACACATAATATTGATAAACATCTATTTCTTTGATCACTCCACTATGTTTGATGGTTTCTAAATCACAATCTTTATCTATTTTCAAGTTATTCATTAGAGTTAGTTTATTAAGGAGTTGAAAGTGATACGGGCAAAATTTTTCCATTAAATATGTGATGACCGGAAAGGGCAAAGTTTTTAATAAATGCTGCCATTTCATTTGGTTTTACTGGAGCTTCATATCCCGGAAAAGCCTCAGCCAGCATTTCTGTTTGAACTGCTCCCAATGCCAGACAATTGACTTTAATTTTTTGGTCTTTAAATTCTTCAGCCATACATTCGGTCAGAACAGCCAAAGCTCCCTTACTGGCAGCATACAAAGATAATCCAGGAAATTTTGAACTCCCTTGAAAACCACCCATACTACTGATATTTACAATGTGAGAATTGGGGTTAAAAAAAGGAATCAATGCTTGAACCAGTTGAAAGACACTTTTTACATTTACATTAAAAAGCTGATCAAAATCCTCACTATTTAAATCTTCAATTGATTTATTTACGAGATATCCAGCATTGTTTATCAAAATATCAACCGAAGGTATTCGCTTTTTTAGTTCAGGTAATAGTTCATTTTTAACTTTACCAGAACCCAGGTCGAAGGGAACTAAAAAAACGGTTGAATCGGCAGAAAATGTTTCACATTCCTTTTTCAAATCCTCTAGTAATGTTTTATTTCTTGAAATGGCGATAATATTATTTCCACTTTCCTGAGCAAATAATTTTATCAGTTCTTTCCCAATCCCCCGGCTGGCACCTGTTACTATTATATTCATTATTTGTGGATTTATATCCTTCTAAATTTCTTCAAAAATAAACAGAATTCTCTTTATGATTATTGTGAAAGAAATTATCTGTGTCATCTTTGTTCTATTCTTCTTTTTATCCAATAAAATTGTTATAAACTTGAAATCACCCTTCATTAAATGAAAGTTTAATTTTATTAATTTTGTTCGGAGTACATTTGGATTAATAATTGTGTTACAAGTAAAAAATATAAAGAGATGAAAATCCTGTCATTTTTAATTTTTACGATATTGCTGAGTTTAAATATTGGACTTGCAAATCCTCCACAAGATAATATCGTCGACAATATAGTAAAGGCCATTCAAGCTATGGATGCTGATAAACTGGCCTCCTATTTTAGTGATACTGTAGATTTAGAGGCTGGGGAGTCAGATGGCAGTTATAGCAAAACCCAGGCTGAAATAATCTTTCGGCAGTTTTTTAAAGATTATCCACTAACTGCCTTTTCGCTCAATCATGAGGGATCATCAAATGATGGTTCTAAATATTTTATTGGAACTTATAAAACAACAAAAGCTGAGTATCGGGTTTATGTGCTGATGAAATCGAAAAATGAGCAAATGCGCATTCAAGAAATACAATTCGAAGAAGACTAAGTTTTAGCATCACATGGATATTGATAAAATTATTGAACAGGCTTTACTGGAAGATATTGGAGATGGGGACCATACCTCATTATCAACTATTCCGGAAAATGCTAAAGGCTTAGCACAATTAATGATCAAAGAAAATGGAATACTTGCTGGAGTTGAAATTGCAAAGCAGGTTTTTAAAAAGGTAGATCCGAATATAAATTTTCAAATATTCATAAAAGACGGATCTAAGATTGTAAAAGGTGATATTGTTTTTAAGGTTAATGGCAAATCAATTTCTATCCTGACTGCTGAAAGGCTGGCACTTAATTTTATGCAAAGGATGAGTGGCATTGCTACTTTCACAAACAAAATAACCAAACATATTGAAGGCTTATCAACTAAAATTCTTGATACCCGGAAAACAACTCCTTTACTAAGAGAACTTGAAAAATATGCTGTAAGGATGGGAGGTGGAGAAAACCATCGGATGGGATTGTATGATATGGTTATGATCAAAGATAATCACATTGATTTCGCAGGAGGAATAAGCCAGGCAATCAATGCAAGCACAAAATATCTAAAAGAAAAAAATAAAAATTTAAAAATAGAAATTGAAGTCAGGGATTTTGATGAGCTTCAACAAGTATTGGATTTTGGTGGGATTGACAGAATTATGCTGGACAATTTTACGCCAGAAGAATTGAAAAAGGCGATTGAACTTATTGCTGGAAAATATGAAACGGAAGCTTCTGGAGGGATTACCATTGATACCATTAGAAAATATGCCGAAACAGGTGTGGATTATATCTCAGTAGGTGCTCTGACTCACCAAATTAAAAGTTTAGACATGAGCTTATTAGCAACTGATTAAACCACTTATATGCGTTTTAACATTGTCAGGTATAAACCGGTACTTAAATTTTTAAAATTCACAAAACGAATTATATTGCCTGGCTTTGATGGTTTACCATTGTATAATGTTGCTTCCTTTTTTTTCCAGGGCATTTTTAAGGGATACATTACTACTAGGGCTTCATCCATTTCATTCAGTTTTTTCCTGGCGGTTTTTCCAATGATCATTGTATTTTTCACACTGATCCCATTTGTACCCATTGCAAATTTCCAGGAAACTTTATTAAACATCCTTGACAGCATTTTGCCCGACCAGGCTGAATCTATAGTACGAACAACAGTTGTAGATATCATTGCTCGGCCCCGTGGGGGATTACTCTCTGTAACTTTTGTACTGGCCATTGTATTCGCTACAAACGGATTCGACAGTATCATAGCAGCTTTTAATAATACATATCACACCCTGGAAACCCGTTCATGGTTAAAACAAAAGGTGGTTTCAAGTTTATTGTTTTTTATCATTACCGTAATTATTATTATTTCAATTGTGTTATTGATTGCTGGTGATGCCTTTCTAAATTTTTTATATGAAAAAGAAATATTGACCAACTATATCAATTTATATTTACTGGCTATTTCAAAATGGATCGTTTTGATTTCCATGTTCTTTTTTACCATTTCATTCATTTATTATCTAGCCCCGGCAAAAGTGAGTAAATTCAGGTTTATCTCTGCTGGATCCACACTAGCTACATTTTTATCAATGCTGGCTTCCTTAGGATTTAATTATTACGTCCAAAACATTTCAAGCTATAATGCACTTTATGGTTCCATAGGGACATTGTTAATTATTTTACTATGGATATATTTTAA
>DAOVYU010000137.1 GCA_030635465.1 Bacteroidales bacterium
AGATGCTAAATCAAATTGTAAATAATAATGAAGAAAATAGGGATGTACTAATAAAGCAGGAATAATTGATTATTTCCTTCTCTTCTTATAGTGGGATGACCTTTTCATATTTGTTGGCCTAACTACTTTTTTCTTCTTATTTCTGGCCAAAATATCACTAGTAGAACTTAAGTAAAGATCTTTGTTTAATTTAAGTTTGCCGTCGGATAATACTTCCAGGTGCTCAAAAATTAAGTCATCATCAACAGATTCCCTGTTCCAATTTAAATATGATTTTTTCAAATGATTTGCAATGGCATGGACAAGGGCATCTTTTTCAGGGCCATCCTCATATTTTATAGCCTCTTTAATTATACTATCCACATTGGAACCATACATTTTATATTTAATATTGTTTTCACTATATTCAATTTTATCTGGTTTTGCTGTAAATACATCTGGTGATGGCATAGCATAACTTGTATCCACATCCAGTTTGAATTCTGAAATAACATACAAATGATCCCAAAGTTTATGTCTGAAATCACCTGTTTCCCTTGCTCCAGGATTTAACTGACCCATAATCTGAATAATTAATTTTGCAAAGTTGCTCCGTTTCTCCCGATCTTCAATGCTCAAGCAATGTTTTACCAGCTTTTGAACGTTTCTTCCGTATTGACTAATGATCAGTTTGTTGCGTGTTGTGTTGTATTCCATTTTAAATAATATTAAACAAAAATAAGATTGTAATGTTGAACTTAATTTTTTAGAAAGTTTACTGCCCGAAATTAAAGCTGGGCGATCTGAAGTTTATTAAAAAATAAACAAAAAGTAATTACATATATTAACGTAATTAGAGCTAAATTATGCGGCAAAAGTATAAAATTTTTTAATCAAAAGGATTTTTTATTGAAAATTAGTGATTCATTGGAATTTTTCAGCAAACACTATTTCATTTTCGGTATCGAAATGCCTAAATAAACTTGCAAATTAAGTTGAGAAATTTAGCAGTATTCTTTGATTGTTCCAATAAAAATTACTTATGTTTGCTCACCTAATTGAATAAAAACAATTAGCTAAAATTAATCTTCTGTTATGAATAATAAAATTGGTATCCGGCATGAAGATAAGTATTTGATGGAGAGACGTGTAGCTGTCATTCCGAAGCATGTACAAAAATTAATTAATGAGCAGGGATTAGAAATACTTATTGAAAATTCACCCAAACGTATTTTTACCCATGAGGAATTTGAAAATGCTGGTGCAAAGATTGTTGATGATGTAAGAGATGCATCTGTAATTTTTGGTGTAAAGGAAATGCCAATTGATTATTTCGAAGATCATAAAACCTACATCTTCTTTTCACATGTCATTAAAGGGCAATCATACAATATGCCCATGCTGAAAAAAATGATGGAAAAGAAGGTGAACCTGATTGAATATGAAAAAGTAGCGGATGAGATGGGAAGGCGCTTGATATTTTTTGGTCGTTTTGCTGGACTGGCAGGAATGATCAATTCTTTATGGTCTTTAGGACAGCGATTAAAAGTACAGGGGATAGAAACCCCTTTTATGCAAATTAAACAATCCCGTCATTACAATTCAATGGAGGAAGCTAAACAAGTTATTTCCAAAGTAGGGCAGGAGATCATTGAAAACGGATTACCTGATGAACTCACTCCATTAACCATTGGTTTTACCGGATATGGAAATGTATCGAATGGAGCCCAGGAAATTGCTTCATTGTTGCCCATCAAAGAAGTTGATCCTGAAGGGTTATTGGAACTTTCGAAAAAAACAGAATTGCCCAATAATGTACTTTACAAAGTTGTTTTTAAAGAAGAGCATTTGTCGAAACTAAAGAATGGTAACGAAAAATTTGATCTGTCTGATTATTATGCTCACCCGGAAAAATATATAAGTGATTTTGAACAATATATTCCACAACTTACGATTCTTATGAATTGTATGTATTGGGATGACAAGTATCCAAGAATAGTTACTAAAGACTATCTTGAAAAATTATATACTAATAATACACCCAAACTAATTGTTATAGGTGATGTGACTTGCGATCCTGACGGATCGATTGAGTGCACCCATAAAGGTACTGAAATTGAAGACCCGGTGTTTGTTTACAATCCTTTTACCCAAGAGCCCCAAATGGGTTTTAAAGGAAAAGGATTGTTGATTATGGCTGTGGATATATTACCTTCTGAATTACCCAGGGAATCTTCTATTGCTTTTAGTAATGCGCTCTTTAAGTATATTAAACCTATTGTTACTACTGATTATACTAAAGATTTTGAATCACTAGAACTTCCTGGACCTATTAAAAGGGCAATGATCCTTCACCAGGGAAAATTAACACCGGATTATCAATACATTTCGAAATATTTATAACGCAATAAATTTAGAGGTTATATGAAAAAAATTCTGGTATTGGGTGCAGGTTTATCGACACCAAGTTTAATTTCCTATCTTCTTGAAAATTCGAAAAAAAGTGGATGGCACGTATCGGTTGGTGATATATCGGAAGAGGTTGCGGCTTCTCGGATTAACAACCATCCAAACGGTAGAGCTTTTGTTTTTGATATTAACAATGAAAAGCAAAAAAATAAGGAAATTGAAAATGCTGATATTGTTATTTCAATGTTGCCTGCAAGTTTACATTCACTGGTAGCTGAAACCTGCCTAACTTTTAAGAAAAATTTAGTGACAGCATCCTATGTTGCGAAAGACATTAAAGCTTTGAAAGAAAAGGTGGAGGAGGCAGGAATTTTGTTTTTAAATGAAGTGGGCCTTGATCCAGGGATCGACCATATGTCGGCTATGCAAATTATTGATTCGATAAAAGCTGATGGTGGTGAATTGATTTCTTTTAAATCTTCAACTGGTGGATTGGTGGCACCGAAATTTGACAATAATCCATGGAACTATAAATTCACCTGGAACCCCCGAAACGTAGTAATTGCAGGGCAGGGTGGAGCGCAACTGATTAAAAGGGGCATGTATAAATACATTCCGTATCATAAACTATTTTCTCGTTTGCTACAAGCTAATATTGATGGTTTTGGTGAATTTGAAGTTTATCCTAACCGTGATTCGTTAATTTACCGCAGTGCTTATGGCATCGACGATATTCCATCAATGTTCAGAGGAACGATTCGTCGACCGGGCTTTAGTAAAACCTGGAATACTTTGGTTCAACTTGGCGTTACGGATGATTCATTTGTAGTTGAAGATTCTGAAAATCTCACTTATCGCGAATTTACGAATAGCTTTTTGAGGTATGACAGGGATCGCTCTGTTGAGGATAAGTTTGCCGACTATATAGGCATTGATCATGATTCCTTCAGTATGTATAAAGTTAGGTGGCTTGGTTTATTCAGCCACGAAAAGATTGGGTTGAAAAATGCTACTCCTGCTCAAATACTTCAAAAATTATTAGAAGAAAAATGGAGATTGGAGCCTGATGATAAAGACATGATTGTAATGCAACATGAATTTGAATACAAACTGAAAGACAAGTTTTATCGAATTACTTCATCAATGGTAGTTGAAGGAAGAGACAATGTTTATACTGCTATGGCTATAACAGTTGGTTTTCCAGTTGCAATAGGATGTAAACTTATTCTAGAAGGAAAAATCAAAGATACCGGAGTGAAAATCCCGACTTCTAGCAATATTTATAAGCCCATCTTAGAAGAATTGGCGAATTATGGAATCGTTTTTAAAGAAGAAAAAATTGAGATTCCTAAACCCAATGGCAAATAAGTAGATTTAGACTATTAAAAAATGTTAAACCCGCTGGCTAAAAATCTTGCCTGCGGGTTTATTTATTATTTTTGACCTCTATTTAAAAAAGAAAATAATGGCAAAATATGGTAAATGGGTCGGACTGGGACTTGGTTGGGCTTTGGGTGGTCCAATAGGCGGAGTACTTGGATTAGTATTCGGATCGATGTATGATGGAATGCAAGGCGGTAAATTTGAATACCGGGAAAGTGGTCATATTTACGGAGCCCCTGGTGGAGCAACTCGTACCATGCCTGGCGATTTTGCTGCCAGTTTGCTTGTACTCGCTACTTCAGTAATGAAAGCAGACGGTAAAGTATTAAAGTCGGAGCTTGATTATGTGAAACAATTTTTTCATCAGCAGTTTGGTGAGAAATTAGCAGTTGAAAACATGCTTGTTTTACGTGAATTATTAAAGCAAGATATCAATGTACAGCAGGTGTCGCAGCAGATCCGTCAATTTATGGATCATGCATCCCGATTGCAGTTGTTGCATTTTTTGTTTGGGATTTCCTCAGCTGATGGACATGTGCATACCAAAGAAGTGGATGAGATTAGACGGATCAGTAATTTCATGGGTATTCGTACACCTGACTTTGAATCGATCAAGGCCATGTTTTATAAGGATATTTATGGCGCTTATAAAATCCTTGAAACCACGCCAGATGCCAATAATGACGAAATAAAAAAGGCTTATCGCAAAATGGCAGTAAAATATCATCCTGATAAAGTAAGCCACTTGGGAGATGAATTCAGAAAGGCAGCCAAGGAAAAATTCCAGAAAGTACAAGCTGCTTATGAGCAGATTAAAAAGGAACGTGGGATAAATTGATTTATATTAGTTTTTAAAAAAAATGTAAATCAATTTTGTCATTCTGAGCAAAGCAAAGAATCTAAAGGATGGCCAATGAGGGTTAGCAGGGGATAGGAATTTCGTCCAGGCAAAAATGCCTTCTATTATGTTGTCTCAGTGGTTTCCGCATCTGCATCAGCGCCAGTGGCGGGGGCTTTTTTTGATTCCCCCTGTGTCCCCTCTTCGGCCCCTGCGGTGTCTTTCGCCTCGGCAGCCGTATCATCGGACAGCATCTCCTCGCCAATACGCGCCAGCGAGGCCAGACGGTCGTTCTTGTGCAGGCCTATGACCTTCACCCCCTGGGTGCCCCTGCCCACGTTTGATATGGAGCCCGCCGCCATGCGCACCACCTTGCCCCTGGCGGTCAGCAGCATCAGCTCGTCCTTGTCGCGCACGCCCGTAAGGGCGACCACCTTCCCGTTGCGCCCCGAGGTCTTTATGTTTAT
>DAOVYU010000285.1 GCA_030635465.1 Bacteroidales bacterium
AATCGCGGGAATGGCAGGTGCCTTTGGTAATGTTGGGGCTGTAACCTATTTGTTTTTGTACAATTTTATGGATGATAAATCTTTCTTATATATGCTTTCAGGAGGTGCATTGATCAGCCTTGTATATTGTTTTGTTATGCTGAGAGAACCTAAAAATGCGTTTGTTGATAGTTTTGAGTAGTCTGCTATTTAATGAATGTTAATGATTAAAAATTACGAAATATAAATTGAATCTAATCCTAAAATAAATATTATGTCAAAAATTAACCTGTCAGTTTGGAATGTAGAGGATGAAAGTTTCTGGAAATCAACCGGTAAAAAAATAGCTACAAAAAATTTGTGGATTTCGATCCCAGCATTACTCCTGGCTTTTGCTGTCTGGATAATGTGGAGTATTATTGCTACCAAACTAAAAGAATTCGGATTCAATTTTGGGATGATCTCTGCTGAGATGACCCCGGATGAAATAACCAACAAACTAAAGGAGATTAATAGTTTGTATTATACACTTCCTGCTATAGCTGGACTGGCTGGAGCTACTTTACGGATACCAAATTCATTTCTTATTTCCCTGGGAGGAGGTAGGAATGTAATTTTTGTAACAACACTTTTATTATTAATTCCTGCAATTGGAGTTGGTTTTGCGTTGCAAGATGTCAATACTCCATATATGACATTTGCTTTATATGCTGCATTATCAGGATTTGGAGGTGGAAATTTTTCCTCATCCATGAGCAATATTAGTTTCTTTTTTCCCAAACGTATGCAAGGAACTTCTCTTGGATTAAATGCAGGAATTGGCAACCTGGGAGTTGGTGTGATGCAAAAAACAATTCCATGGGTAATTGGCTTTTTCCTGTTTGGTGCTATTGGTGTTGATGGAAACAAAGTATATGGTGAAGCTTTGTCTGGCCTTCAAAATGCAGGCTGGGTTTGGGTTCCGCTACTGAGTTTGGCAACTATTGCAGCTTTCCTCGGTATGAACAATGTTATTACCGGCACACCTAAATTACCCTCAACAATTCAGGGAGTTTCCAAGACTTTTTATATGATCGCCCTTGGACTGGTTGGTGCCGGAGTTGGTGCTTATCTTTTGGTCAGCTTAAAAGTCAACATGTGGATTGTATTACCAGTAGTAGTTATTTTAACCCTTTTGTTAATGAAATTTGCTACACCCGGTGATATTAAAGCCAACCTTAACAAACAGTTTGCGATTTTTAGTAATAAACATACCTGGGTAATGACCATCATTTACACCATGACCTTTGGTTCGTTTATTGGATTCTCGGCTGCTTTCCCAAAGTTAAGCCAGGATATATTTGTATACAGTAATGTCAATGATCCGTCATATATCAATCCAAATGCACCTAATTTTTTAATGTGGGTTTTCCTGGGTCCGGTAATCGGTGCCCTAATCCGGCCAGTCGGAGGTTGGCTTTCTGATAAAATTAATAGTGGTGCAAAAGTTACAGCAGTAAGTACCTTTGCTCAAATACTGGCAACATTAGCAGTAGCATATTTTGTTATCCAGGCTCGTAATAGTGAAACCCCTGAAACGTATTGGTGGCCTTTCTTTTCCAGTTTTATGGTATTATTTTTAACTACGGGTATTGGTAATGGATCTACTTTCCGTAGCATCCCATACATCTTCAGTAAAGAACACGCGGGGCCAGTATTGGGTTGGACTGCTGCCATTGCTGCGTATGGTGCTTTTATAATTCCGAAAGTATTCGGACAGCAAATTAAAAGCGGTACCCCTGAATATGCCTTATATGGTTTTGCTATTTATTATTTTGTATGTCTGTTGCTGAATTGGTGGTTTTATCAGGGGCCAAAAGCAGAAATAAAAAATCCGTAAATAACTTTTTATAATGAAGTAATTAATAATTTACAAGATAGAATGGATTGTAGGGATTGTAGTAATAAAAAATGTTATATAAACTCTAATTGCTTGAGTTCCTGGCTTGAATTTGTCCAAAAATTTAAAACCAGGAAATTATTCTCAGCAGGATTGAAAGTTTTTACCGAAGGGGATTTGGTTACCGGTATCTATGTTATTTGTTCAGGCAAGATCAAAATAACCATGAAAACCGATAAGGCAGATGAAACCATTATCAGGTTAGCCGGTGACGGCCAGGTACTTGGTCATAGGGGAATTAGTAAAAACATGGTTTACCCTATATCGGCTGAAACACTGGAGGACTCAGAACTGGCTTTTATTCCACATGAGGAGTTTTTTAAGCTATTAAGACATAATATCGACCTTAGTTTTTTTATGATGATGTTCTTTGCAGATGAGTTAATGCGCTCTGAACAAAAATTAAGATTACATGTTTTGAAATCGGATAAAGAGAAAGTTGCCTCATCAATTTGTATGATAATAGATGCTTTTGGATATTCAAAAGGAGAAGTAAATAAAATCGATTCGACCTTGAAAATGTCCGAACTTTCTAATTTTGCAGAGACGCCAAAACCCAGGCTTACAAGGGTCTTGAACATTTTATCAGGTTCAAAGATAATTAACAGGGTTGATAATAACATATATATTTTAGATGAGCCGGCTCTTCGGGAAATGGCAAATCTGGAAAAATACCCCATAGATGTTGCTGATAATAAATTCACAAAGAAGTTTTAAAGCTTCATATTTATTATGAAAAGATTATGCGAAACATGTAAGCACTACAATTGCTTCATCAACAAGTATTGTTCTGATGAATGGAAGCCCATTATAACAAACAATAAAACTTCAACGGACTATCCTGCTGGTGCTACTATCTTTTCTGAAGGTGAACCAGTTAAGGGAATATATGAAATCTATTTTGGTAAAATTAAAGTGGTTTCTTCATATGGAACAAAATTGGAACGTATTGTAAATTTGGCAACTGCTGAGCAAATTCTAGGGTACCAGGGATTGGGGGGTGATATGATATATCCTGTAACCGCCATTACACTTGAAAAATCCCAGGTAACTTTTATTCCCATTGATATATTTTACAAAGCTGTTAAAGCAAATCCTGAAATGGCACTTTACCTTGTGAAGTTTTATGCCGATCAGCTTAAAGGGGCCGAAGTCAGGATGAAGCAAAATTCAACAATGACAGTGAAAGAAAAAGTGGTAGTTGCCATCTTAACAATCATTAAATCATTTGGATTCAACAAACAGGATCAATCGCTTTTAAGTTATACCCCATCAAGAAAGGATATTGCAAGTTTATCTGATACTACTTACGAATCTGTTATCCGCGTACTTGGGAGTCTGGAAAAGGATAATATTATCAAGCTTGAAGGTAAGGCCATAAGGATAGTTGATCTCCATACGTTACAGAAAATTGGAAAGGTTTAGTTAGCCAATCATTTGCCCTTACTTTGAATGAACTTATGTCATTTGAGCAGAGAAAGTTTAATAATAGAAATCTGTAATTATTCTTTATCTCCCATTTGAAATTAAATGCTAAATTTCAAAAGCCCAGGCTTACAAATAAATTGCCTTTGTATTCAATTTATTTTTTGTGAGATGTGGATTGATGGATATTATTAACTATA
>DAOVYU010000013.1 GCA_030635465.1 Bacteroidales bacterium
AGCATGGTACGATGACCTCACCAATGGATTACTCTCAACATGTCTGAATCCTTTTTCAAGAGCTGCAATTCGATATTTCTCAAACAATTCGGGTGTAACAAACTCTTTCACACTCACATGTTTTTTGGTGGGTTGCAAATATTGACCTATGGTTAAAACTTCACATCCAACTTTTCGTAGATCATCCATTGTTTCATAAACCTCATCTTCAGTTTCACCAATACCAACCATGATCCCTGATTTGGAGCGAATACCACTTTCAGCAATGTATCTGATAACTTCTAAGCTTAGCTGATATTTAGCTTTGCTTCTGATTATTGGAGTTAAACGCTGCACTGTTTCCAGGTTATGCGAAATCACTTCAGGTTTTGCATCTATTACTTTTTTAATCAGCTCTTTATTGCCATCAAAATCGGGGATTAAAGTCTCTATGGTGGTTTGTGGGTTCATCGCCTTCATTTCTTTAATGGTCATAGCCCATATTTCAGCCCCACCGTCATCCATGTCATCTCTGTCAACCGAAGTAATTACACAATGTTTTACGCCCATTTTTTTTACCGATTCAGCCACACGTTTTGGTTCTTTCCAGTCAGCTGGCAATGGACGGCCGGTTTTCACATTACAAAACTTACAGGATCGTGTACAAATATCACCAAGGATCATCAAAGTTGCTGTTCCCCTACCCCAGCACTCAGCCATATTCGGGCAATGTCCGCTGGTACATATGGTATGGAGTTTGTTTTTTTCCACAATATCCCTTACCGCCAAATATTCCTTCCCAACCGGAACCTGTGTTTTAAGCCACTGTGGTTTTCTCAACTTTACTTCACCCATATTCTATAAATTCTTAAAGCTACAAAATTATTAATTTTTACACCCTGACAACTCTGTAATTAACTATTTTGTCTTTTAACAATAAGAAAATAAGACTATATTTGTTCAAATTCATTCGATTTATTAACGAAATTAATTCATTATGAGAAAATTTACTTTATTGGTAGCCATGTTCTTTGCTACTACTCTGGCTTTTTCTCAAACAACCCTTACCGAAGCTGTCGACTTTACAGGAACAGACATTTACGGGGAAGAGTTTAATTTGTTTGAGATCTTAGATGGAGGTCAGTACGTTTGTATTGATTTTTTCTTTACCACTTGACCTTCTTGCACAAGCACCGTTCCTTATTTAAACGAGGCTTACACTTTATTTGGCTGCAACAATGCTGATCTTTATATAATTGGTATTGCTACAGGTGATGACGATGCAACAACCCTTGCCTATTATGAAAATCTTGGTCTTGAGTTTTCGGCCCTTAGTGGCATTGAAGGAGGAGGAAATGCTATCAATAGCACCTATGGCATTTCTGCCTATCCAACTTACATTTTAATAGCTCCAGATCACGACATCGTGGAACAGGACATGTGGCCCATTGCCAGCACGCAAACTTTCATTGATCATTTTGAAAGCAATGGTTTAGTACAAACTGATTGTAGTACACTCTCAGCTGATTTTATTGCAGATGCTACTGATATCTGTGAAATGGATGTTGTATCCTATACGGATATGTCCTCAGGCGACATTACAAGTTGGAGCTGGACATTTGAAGGCGGTGACCCTGCAACTTCAACTGAACAAAATCCAATCGTTACATATAACGATGAAGGAACATATGATGTGGAATTAACCGTATCCGATGGAACCAATTCAAATACAATGTTAATGGAAGATTTTATATCTGTATTGATGACACCCCCGGCAATGTTACTTCCATTAGATGATGTTTGTGAGGGATGGCCCGCATTTGAATTAACAGGTGGTTCACCATCAGGTGGTGAATATTCAGGACCCGGTGTTACTGACGGTTGGTTTGACCCAGCAGTTGCAGGACTTGGCACACATACGATTATTTATACATATACTGCAAGTAATGGATGTGATAACTCAGATGATGAGACAATTTTAGTTGATCCTTGTACAGGTATTGATGAAATTGAAGTAGGTAAAATCAGTATTTACCCAAATCCTTCAAATGGAGAGTTTGACCTGAAATTAAATTATAACGGCTCAGTGGTTATCAAGGTCGTGAATATCATTGGTGTTACTATTTATAGTGAACAAATTTCAGCTTCAGGCAAAATAATTAGACCTATTGATCTACAAGGATTTGAGGCAGGCATTTATTTTGTAACTGTAAAGACTGAAGAAAAAACATATGTAAAAAAATTAAGGCTATTGAAATAATAAATGGCTAAAATGAAATATTCAAGTCCTGCAGAATGTGCAGGACTTTTTTTATTGCCAGATTTTTACTATATTTAGGGATTGAAAAAAGACGATCAAAATGGAAATAGTTTATCTATGCCCTCATTGCAGAGGAGCTATCAATGCCAAGCGGAATATTATTCTATCAGCAAGATCATCAAATAAGCAAGTGGGGTTAGCCCTGTTGCATGAAGAAATAGGAAATTATACTGTTGCTTTAAGTCCTACATTAAAAGTTAAAACAGGAGAAATTGTAGATTTTTTCTGTCCGGTTTGCCATGCAGAATTAAATACCTCAAAGGGAGATAACCTGGCTAAATTTTTACGTGTGGATGATACCGGTGCTGAATCCAGTGTAATCATTTCAAGGGAATATGGTGAGCGCTGTACTTTTACTGTAGATGATCGGAAAAAGATAAAAACCTATGGTGAAAGTGTAAAAAAATACCTTGATCCGGAATGGTTTTTATAGTTTCACTTAACCTAATTAAGTCGAGTAAAACTTATGCTTCTCATAAAGCTGATAAATCAAACCATCGGCCAATCCAATTTTTGGTACCAAAATGGAATCGCTTTTTACGATCTTCATGATATAAATAAAAATATTAGCGGCTGGAATAATCACATCTGCACGGTCGGGACGCAATCCTAATTTTTCTATACGTTCCATTAATGAATATCCCTTCAGGAATTTCTGGGCATAAATAAGGTTTTCAAAACTTAAGGTATAATGAAAAGGATCACCATACAGCTTATTAATCTTATTGATATTACCTCCTGATCCAACCAAATTCAATTCACCATAATATTTTTTAAATTGTTTCAGCCATTTTTTCAAACGGTCCCATTCCTTTTCATCCATTTTCCCACTTAAAATCCTAAGTGTACCTATTTTAAATGATTTTACATCAACAAGGGTTTCTCCATCCATCATAGAAATATCGGTACTTCCTCCGCCGACATCTATATACATGGTTAATTTTTCAGGATGTTCAAAACCTATTTTATTGGTTCTTCTAATAATATTGGCTTCGGTTACTCCATCAATTGTCCTGACATTAAATCCCAAATCTTCTTTTATCCTGGCAAGTACATCTAATCCATTCTCTGCTTCCCGCATTGCAGCTGTAGCACAAGCATCATAATTGATAGGCTTATATACCTCGATAAGTAATTTATAAGCATGCAAAGTTTTTATCAATTTATCAGCTCTTTTATCTGAAATACGATTTATGTTATATACATCTTTTCCCAGGCGAGTTGGTATCCTCACTAATGTAGCTTTTTCAACAAATATTTTTTGTTTTATTTCAAAAACATTAGCAAATAGTAATCGTGCTGCATTCGATCCAATATCAATAGCTGCAAATAACATGACAATCTAATTTCTGAGTTAATTTTTCAATTTATTCTTAAAATAGTCATAGATCTCAAACTGAGCCCTAACCTTTTTTTTCGATTTTGTTTTATGGTATTTATTGATATCATTTTCTCCACTGATCCTGGCTTTGCAATTATCTTTCAATTGAATCTGAAGAATATCCCATAATTCCTTACGAATATCTTTATCATAAATTGGTGTAACAACTTCAATCCTGTGATCCAGGTTCCGGGGCATCCAGTCAGCTGAACCTATGTAATATTGATTATTCCCTTCATTGCAAAAAACAAATACCCTTGAATGTTCCAGAAAACGGTCGATGATACTGATTACCTCAATATTTTCACTTAATCCTTCTATACCAGGTATCAATACACAAATCCCACGCACAATTAATTTTAGTTTTACACCAGCCTGACTGGCCTCATATAGTTTCCGAACCATTTTTTTATCAACGATGCTATTTATCTTAATAATTGCCCAGGCTTCTTTTCCATCCTTTGCATTTTTGATCTCATTATTCAATGCCCAAACAAAAAACTTACGTGCATAAAAAGGCGAAACAATAAGTTCTTTAAATTCAGGTGGTGTATATCGGGTCTCAAATAATTGAAAAACTTTATCCACTTCACTGGCAAGGGTCTGATTGGCTGTTAACAAACTATCATCCGCATATACATTTGCAGTTGATTCATTGAAATTGCCCGTACTGATATTGGCATAAAAAACCTCTATATCTTCTTCAATCCGTTTTATACAAATTAGTTTTGAGTGAACTTTATAACCCGGAATTGTAGGTACTATTTTCACACCTTCATCATGCAATTTACCTGCAAGGATAATATTGGCCTCTTCATCAAAGCGCGCCTGTATCTCCAGGAATACAGTTACTTTTTTCCCATTTCTTGCAGCATTAACCAATGCGTTAACCACATTCGAATATCTAGCAGCCCTGTAGAAAGTCATCTTTATCTCAGTTACTTTTGGATCGATGGATGCTTCCCGCAAAAAGTCAAGAATATATTTAAAGGACTGATACGGAAAGTGGACCATAATATCCTTTTCTTTTAGCAAATTAATGATGCTGGTATTGGGTGGAATATCTTTATGTGGCAGAGCAGGAAAAGCAGGATATAGCAATGTTCCTTCTCCAATTTTGGGGAAAGACATAAAATCCTTAAAGTTATGATAACGACCACCACCCCTCAAATTATCCTCCCCCGAAATTTTTAATTTTTTAGTGATCTTTCTCAAATATTTTATTGGAATATCATTATCATAAACAAACCGGACAGGCTCTCCTTTTTTTCGTTGTTTCAGGCTATCACTCATTTTCTCCAAAAAACTCTTGGAAATATCTGCATCGATGTCTAATTCAGCATCGCGGGTAATTTTAATGGTAAAGGCATTAAATGTATCAAAGCCAAACAAAGCAAAAATATCTTCCAGGCAGTACCGGATCACATCATCTATCAGCATCAGATAGTGGTTATTCTCTTTACTCGGTAAAATTAAAAATCTGGAAAGGAATTTTTGTGGCACCTTGATTAAGGCAAAATTATCGTCCCGGGTATGATTAGAACATTTTAACTCCACCGCAAGGTATATAGAACCATCTTTAATAGAGGTAATCTTTTGAAAATTATCCAGCATCATCGGAAAAAGATATTGCCGCATCTCTTCCTGATAAAACAGTTTTACAAATCTTCCCTGTTCTTCATCCAGTTCATTTTCGTTCAGGATATATATGCCTTCATTGGTCAATTCTTTAACAATTGTAAAGTATGTTTCTGTAAAAAGTTTTTCCTGCTCGTTTACAATATCTTTAATCTGATTCAAGACAATACCAGCCTCATAGGCAGCATTGTGGTTAGTATGCTCAAGTTTGGCCAATCGACTTAATGAGGCAACCCTTACACGGAAAAATTCATCACGGTTATTAGAAAATATCCCTAAAAATTTAATCCTCTCAATAAGTGGTGTTGAAGGATCAATGGCTTCCTGTAAAACCCTGGCATTAAAATGGAGCCAGCTTATTTCACGGTTAATGATATTATTTTTCGAATAAGGTTCAAGTTTATTTTCAGGCATTCAATTATACTTAAATTAAACCAAATTTATTTATTTCTATTTTCTTTAAGCAATCTTGGAGTGATTACAAATTTAACTTTTTTTTGAGCATTTATAAAGTTTTCCCATCTATCTGTATCAAATTCAATACATACAATGGCTGATGTTGGGAGCCAATCTATTTTCTTATGAAGGAAGTAATTAGCGAAGGAAGTAAAAGTAGGATTATGCCCAAATAACATAACTGAATTAATAGTATCAGGCAATTCATATAATTGATTGGATAAGTTGTCGATACCTCCATGATAAATATTAGGAGAGATTTGAATGTTTTTTTCAGGATAGTTTAGGGCATCTGCAATGATGGAAGCTGTTTGCCGGGCCCTAATAGCATGTGATGAAATAATCAGATCTACCGTATGATTCTTTTCAACCAGATAATCACTTATTAATTTTGTACGATTTTCTCCTTTTGTCAGGATCGGCCTTTCATGATCAGCCAATTCAGGATGATCCCATGATGACTTAGCGTGACGCACAATGTATAATGTTTTCATAATAATAATTTAGAAGTCGTATCAAAAATAAAAATAATTTGATCCTGAATTTTGGAAAGTTAAAATTGTTCTTCCAAATTCTTGGGTATAGAAATGAGAGAAGACTTATTAGAAAACCACTAATCCAGGGATGGAAAGTTAATATCATCCTGAACTGCAAAAGCATTGGGATAGTCTCGTTCAATTTCCTTTAAAAATTTTTCTGCTTCCATTTTAGTTCGGTAATCACCAATCCTCACTTTATAATAAGGCTCCTGAAAAATTAAATAACAGGGTACATCTGCATATTTATTTACAAATTCCGACTTTGCTTCAATGGCTAATCGTTTTGAGTAATTCCCGGCTTCAAAAAATATATTTATCCGCCATCCTTCAATTTGGGGATCTTGTTCATTAAGTTCAATGTGTCTTACCAATAAAGTATCAATACGATCATCCTGGATGACTTGCACATTTCCACCTTCTTGTGAATAGCTATTTGTAAAAAGGAAAGCAATAAAAAATAAAACAAAAAATCTTTTCATATATACTAATTACCTGGCTGTATCCTGATATATTCCTTTGCATGCACACTTAATACTGGAATAGGTGAGTGATTAACCATTTGCTGGGCATAAGCACCCAGGAACAAATTGGCAGTCGTCATTTCCTGTTCCGTCATAACAGCAATAACATCAGCATTTATTTCTTTTGCATAATTAATGGTTGAATTTGTAATGTTATCAGCATCCACTTTTTCAATCACAAATTTAACGTTTTCTTCCTCAAGGTATTTTTTAACTTGCAATGTATAATTATCAACTTTGTGCCTAACAGCCTTAATAGTGGTAGAGTAAAGTGATAGTATGTGCATTTCCGAATCAAAATATTTTGCAATTTTTGTAGTAAAAGTTAACTTTTGTCTTGTTTCTAACGAACTGTCAATGGGAACAACAATTTTGCTCAATTTATCTGAAAGTTTATAATTCGTTCGTACAGTAATAACAGGACAGGGAGCATAAGTCACAATCCGATAAGCATTACTACCAATCCAAAATTCCTCAAAGCCTGTAACACCATGAGTTCCTGCAATAACCAACATGGCATCACTGTATTTAGCCTGGTTAGCAACCTCAATATGAACTTTTCCTTTTCTAATTTTATAATTAAATTCTCCTTCTAGCAATTGAGACCCATATTTTTCAATGATCTCATCAAAACTCTCGATTATTTCTTTCCTGCTACCACTTGCTATATCAGGGAAAACAGATTCATCGCTTCGTGTATTATCAACCCAAACGAGTAAAATATTGGCTTTAATTTTATTGGCCAGATTAATGGCGTATTCCAAAGCGTGTAACGAACACTTCGAAAAATCAGTGGCTACGATTATTTGCTTCATGGTTTTGATTGTTTAAATCCATTTGCTAAGATACAAAATTTTTATTTGATTACTTTTGTTTGATAAAATAGTTTGATACTGAATGAATGAGAATTTGGATCCCAGCGGTAAACTCTTAAGCAATACGGAGTTAGAAATTGAAAAGGTGTTGAGGCCTGTTGAATTTGAAGATTTTGCAGGACAAAAAAATGTAACTGACAACCTTAAAATTTTCGTGGAAGCGGCTAAATTAAGAGGCGAATCACTTGATCATGTATTATTGCATGGCCCTCCGGGATTGGGTAAAACAACATTATCATATATTATTGCTAACGAGTTGGGTGTAAACATCAGGGTATCTTCAGGGCCTGTACTGGACAAGCCAGGTGACCTTGCCGGATTGCTTTCAAATCTGGAAGAAAATGATGTTTTGTTCATTGATGAGATCCACCGATTAAGTGCTGTAGTTGAGGAATATCTTTACAGTGCAATGGAAGATTATAAAATCGATATCATGATCGAAACAGGTCCCAATGCACGAAGTGTTCAGATAGCACTTAATCCTTTTACATTAATTGGCGCCACAACAAGATCGGGCCTGTTAACTGCTCCATTGCGTTCACGTTTTGGAATTAATTCACGGCTTTCATATTATGATTCAGCTACACTCAAACATATTGTAAACAGATCAGCTGATATTTTAAAAGTACGAATGACCGATGATGCTGCAGGTGAAATTGCCAGAAGAAGTCGAGGCACTCCAAGAATTGCAAATTTACTACTGAGACGAATTCGGGATTTTGCACAAATCAAGGGTGACGGCAAAATAGATATGGATATTTCATTGTATGGTTTGTCTGCTTTGAATGTAGATAAAAATGGCCTGGATGAAATGGATAATAAAATCCTGTCAACCATTATTAATAAATTTAAAGGTGGTCCTGTGGGTCTTACAACAATTTCTACTGCTGTTGGTGAAGATGCCGGAACCATAGAAGAGGTTTATGAGCCCTTTTTAATCCAGGAAGGTTACCTCATGCGAACCCCCAGAGGAAGAGAAGTAACAGAGCTTGCATACAAGCATCTGGGTAAATTTAAAACATCCGACCAGGAAAAATTATTTTAATAAATTTCTAAAATGAATGAATTTTACTTCTTTCCCAACCAATAATAAATATCTGTGGGCAACAATTATTTTATTGTTGACTTGTGTAATCTACATTCCTCTATTTACTAATGGGTTTACAAATTGGGACGATAATATTTTTGTTACTTCAAATGAATTGATCCGGTCATTTACCTGGTCAAATATATTTACCTGGTTTACTCAACCTTTTGTGGGACAATACCAGCCACTGGTGTTGCTTTCATTCGCACTGGATTATTCAATCAATGGTTACGATCCGTTGATTTTTCATATTACGAATTTACTGCTTCACCTGGTAAATACTTTTCTTGTTTTCCGGTTTATTGATCTCTTATTCAAAAATACTTTTATAGCACTTTTTACTTCCTTATTATTTGGCATACACACACTAAATGTAGAATCAGTTGCCTGGATAACAGAACGTAAAAATGTTTTATTTACCCTCTTTTATTTATGGTCGCTTTTATGCTATCTCAAGTATTTGGATAAGAATAAATTTAAATACTTTCTGTACACTTTAATATTGTTTGTTTTTGCGTTGGCATCAAAATCGGCTGCCGTCACTTTACCTGTGATATTGGTATTAATTGATTATACATACAAGAGAGCTCATTTTAAAAGGTTGATTATTTTAGAAAAACTTCCGTTTTTTGCTTTATCTCTTTTTGTTGGAATATTTACGATTATTGCTCATCAACAATATGGAGCCTTAACAAACGCAACAGGATATTCCTTTTTTATGCGAGCCTTGATTTCATCACAAGCTTTGATCTTTTATTTTGAGAAGCTATTTCTACCATTAAATCTTTCAGCCTATTATCCACTCTCTTCAAATCTAAAAAATTCATTACCTGAATTAATTATTGGTTTTATCCTTATTTATGGATTGATAGTCGCTGCTGTTATTTTAGCATTTAAAAAGAAAAATAGATTCATATTATTTGGACTTGGATTTTTTATCATTAACCTGGCTTTATTCATTATCCCTGCCGGAGTTCCGGTGTTAACAACGGACAGATATGCTTATGTTCCATTTATCGGAATATTTTTAATCATCTCATACGGAATGGAGCTGTGGATAACAAAGTCCTCAACACTGAAAATAATAGGATTGTCATTGGTTTTCATATATATTTCTACACTTAGCGTACTTACTTTTAACCAATCAAAAATTTGGAATGATAGCATTACCCTATGGAATAATGTAATAAGTAAAACCGGCGAGACCAGTTTTCCTTTAATGAAAAGAGGGATTGCTTATCGGCACCTGGATGATTTTGAGAAATCACTGAAGGATTTGAATAAATCCATCGAGTTGAATAATAAATATCCGGTTGTTTATGAAAACAGAGGTTATATATTCTTGTTGCAGAAAGATTACCAAAAAGCAGCTTTAGATTTTGAACAAGCATTAAAGATGGATCCGCAAAGTGCCTATTCATTGTGTAATCTTGGATTGTGCTCTTTGAATCTGGAGGAATATGACAAAGCCCTGACCCTTTTAAACCAATCCCTTGAAATAGAACCCAAAAATGCATATGCCTTAAAAACACGTGGCAAAATTTTTATTGCGCTGGATCAAATGGATAATGCCTGTGAAGATTTACACCAATCGATTACTTTAGGATTATCGGAGGTGAATGAAAAAGAGGCCAAAGAGCTTATCAAAAAACATTGTATTGATAAGGAAACAACCAATAATTAATTATTTTGGAAAACCCTGATCTAAAATATTTGTCTGATCAAATTAAAGCCAAAGCTATAGAGCTTGGGTTTTATGCATGTGGGATTTCAAAAGCAACATTTCTTCCGGAAGATGCGAATCGTTTAACAAAATGGCTGCAAGATGGTAAACATGCAGAAATGAACTACATGGAAAATTACTTTAGGAAAAGGACTGATCCCCGTAAATTGTTAGATAAAGCCAAATCCGTGATTTCAGTATTATTTAATTATTTTCCGGAAAAGCAACTTCCCAAAGACAATAATTATAAAATCTCAAA
>DAOVYU010000136.1 GCA_030635465.1 Bacteroidales bacterium
AGATAGTATCGATAGCATTTTTAATAATATCTGTAAAATTATAGATCAGCAAAAATAATCAAGGACAATTTAAACCTTTTTGGTTTTTCCTTGTTAGTCAACATTAACAACTAATCATATAAAAAAATTAACATTATGAAAAAATTATTCTTATTAATCGCAATTATCGGATTTGGTATTGTATCATATGCTCAACAAGTAAATGACTACATGGAAGTTACCCGTGCAGCCCTAAAAACAGAAAAAAAAGCTATGATAGCAGAAGTGATGAGTTTAAGCCCGGAAGAATCAGAACCATTTTGGGCTATGTATAATGAATTTCAGGGAAAATTGTATACAGCCAATACAAAATACCTGAAAATAATAAATGAGTTTACTGAAAATTTTGAAACTATGGATGGCGAAAAAGCCAATGACTTAATGAAAAGGATGTTTGCTTATGATAATGAAATTTTGAAGCTTAAAAAAACATACCATAAGAAATTTCAGGGCATCTTATCACCTCAAAAAACATTAATGTATTTCCAGGCTGAAAATAAAATAGATGTAATGATTGATTATGAAATGGCAGCATCTATTCCAATTCTTGATGCCAGGGATTCGAAAAAAGAGCCAAAAAAATAATGGTATAAAGAAGGCGTGAAGAAATTCACGCTTTTTTTATTTTCTCTCAAATTAATTATTTTGCAGTCATATCTTTAGCCACCGAAACAGTTGTATCTTCATTATAATTTATGGTAAAACCCATTTTCTTAAAAACAGAAATCATAGCCTTATTATCCTTGGTTGTTTCAGCAACTACTTTTTTGATACCTACCTGTTCAGCAATTTCCAGGCAGTAGTTTGTTAATATCTGGCCCAGGTCTCTGTGTTGCCATGCATCAGTTATTAAAACAGCATATTCAGTAATTTCAACATCCGGATCTGCTATTAATCGTCCCACACCAATCAGTTTTTTCCTACCCTTTTCTTCAATTTCAGCTACAATAGCCATCTCCCGATCATAGTCGATAAAACAAAATTGTGTTGCCACTTCGTGCGAATCGAAATAAAAATCATACCTGAACCTGGAATAGATAGATTCCTTTGAACAACTCCCCAACAATTCGAGCCAAAGGGGTTCATCTTCAGGTTTAATAGGTCTTAAAATAATATCCGTTCCATCACGAAGTTTTGCCTTTTTAATTAATCTTTCCGGATAGGGACGTAGGATCAGATGTTCGTAGTCACGTGTTTCTTTACCAATCATTTCTTCATCCACAACAATCCTTGCATCCAGTGCCATTACGTCTTCAGGGCCAACAATTAGCGGATTTATATCCAGTTCTTCAATTTCGGGATAATCGGCAGCCAGGTAGGAAATCCTTATGAGAACTTCAATGAGTTTTTCTATGTTTTTAGGTTTATTTCCTCTATATCCTGTGAGTAGTGGATAAATTTTAAGGGATCTTAACATTTGATGAGCCAATTGTTCGTTCAAAGGTGGAAACTCCAATCTTTTATCTTCAAACAATTCGGCTGTAATGCCACCCATTCCAATCAACATGACGGTTCCAAAAACCGGATCCTTTTTAATTCCCAATATCAATTCAACTGCATCTTTGGTATCCATCATTTTTTGAATGGTCACTCCTTCTATTTCTATATCAGGAAGCAACTTACTTACGTGTTCCATCATGCCCTTAAATGTTGCTCGAACCATTTCTTCATTATCCAGGTTTAATGCAACACCTCCTACTTCTGACTTATGTGTAATTTCAGGCGAATGTATTTTCATTACTACCGGATACGCTTTTTCTTCTGCAATTTTTACTGCTTCATTTGCATTTCTGGCAACTTTTGGATGTGTAGTTTGAACACCGTAATCGTTGATCAACATTTTCGAATCATCCTCGGTGAGGATTTTACCTTTCGGGAAAATTTCATTTAAATATTTATTTCTCAGTTCGCTTCTGTCATACGTAAATGAAACTGGAATTTCGCGTGGAGTTTCAAACAACATATTCAGGTTTTTTGAATAATCTGATAATGTTGTAAAAGCACCAATGGCCTGTTCGGGTGTTTCATAAACAGCTATTCCGGCTTTGTTGAATACTGAAAAACCCTTGCGCATACTTGCTCCGCCAAGCCATGCTGCCATTATTGGTTTTGAGGTGTTTTCAGATAGTTTAACAATTGCCTCTGCTGTTTCAGTGGGTTTTGTCATTGCCTGAGGAGTAAGTATTACCAATACTGCATTTACATTTTCATCATTTAGCACAATTTCGGTTGCACCGGCAAATCTCTCAGGAGTGGCATCACCAAGTACATCAACCGGGTTTCCATGTGACCAAAAAGGAGGTAAATATTCGTTTAGTTTGTTCAGGGATTCATCAGTTAATTCAACCAGTTTCCCACCTTGAGAAATTAATCTGTCGGTAGCCATAACACCAGGCCCACCCGCATTGGTAACAATAGCTAATCCTGATCCTTTTGGAGCTCTTCGTCTTCCAACTAGATCAGTAAAATCAAAAATATTCCCAATATTATAAACCCTTGTTAGTCCTGCCCTTTTGAACACTGCATCATAAATAGCATCTTCAGAAGCCATAGCTCCTGTATGTGAAGCTGCAGCTTTAGCAGATTCAGGGAAACGACCGGATTTATAAACTATAATGGGTTTCTTTCGTGCAAAGGCCCGTGCTGCTGACATAAAAGCCCTGGCATTGGAAATGGATTCCACATAAAGGACAATGGATTTTGTATTTGGATCCTGACCAAAATAATCTATCAAATCACCAAAATTCACATCCATTGAGTTACCAATAGAAACAAAATAAGAGAAACCAACATTGGCTTCCTGGGCCCAGTCCAAAACAGAAGTACACAATGCCCCTGATTGTGAAATAAAAGCCACACGCCCTTTTTTAGGCATACCATTGGCAAAACTCACATTCATGTTTAACCCTGGGATAATGATTCCAAGACAATTGGGTCCGATAACCCGCATTTCTGGAAATTCAGCAACTTTAGCTTTAACCTGATCTTCCAGAATTTTACCTTCGGAACCTATTTCTTTAAATCCGGCTGACATGATGATTACTCCGTTGATACCGGCTTCCCCACAATCCTGAATTAATTGAGGAACAAACTTGGCTGCTGTCATAATGACTGCCAGGTCAGGCGTTTTTGGTAAACTTTTAACATCCGGGAAACACGGGATTCCCAGAACAGCCTCGCGTTTTGGATTGATGGGATATACTACTCCATTAAAACCTCCACCGATCAAATTCCTAAGAGTGATTCCCCCAACACTATTTGGATCGTTCGAAACACCAATTAAAGCAATGCGTTTTGGTCTGAATATTTTATCTAGTTTTTTTATAGCCATTATTTCGAATTGTCAATAAATCATTAGGAACTCTCAAAAACATAAATTGTTAACTAATTAACAAAATTAGAAAACTAATTGATTTCTTCTATGTTAAAATGCTTCATTTTGCAAAGTATTATAATAATACCGATTGAATTTCAAAATGCTGATCCAAAGTGCATTTTGCAGAAGAGTTGGTATATCTTAACACATATTAATAAAAATAGAGATGCTATAATAAAATAGCACCTCTATTAAATAATATTATTATTTGATTATTTCTTTGCCGGCTTCACCATAATAGTCAGCACCGTACCAATCAATACGGCAATACCAGCTATAGTAAATGCTAATGGGAAATTACCCATATCACCTAATTTACCTCCAAGGATAGGACCCATAATTCCACCAAAGCCATAAGCAAGGAAAACCCATGGGTAATTTAATCCCACGTTTTTTGCGCCAAATGTATCAGCAGTAATGGTTGGGAAAAGTGCAAAGTTTCCACCGAAGTTAAAACCAATTAAAGTAGCTCCAAGATATAGTAAATATTCGCTTCCTGCCATGTATGTAAATAGAATCACTACAACACCTTGTATGGCTGTCATCGCAATGATAGATGTTTTACGACCCAATTTATCACTCAACATTCCCCAAAGAATTCGTCCTAAACCATTTGCCAGACTAAAGAAAACAGCCATTGCAGTTCCGGCTATGGCACTTGCTTCTATTTCAGAATAACCATTCTTGATGAGTGCTTCCATGGGATACAATTTCATCAGTCCAATTGACATCAGACCTGCCCCAGCACTAAAAATAAAAGTTAAGAAAATGAGGTAAAACTGAGTTTTTCCCAGCATCTCTTTGGTAGTGAACTCTCTGTCATCAACAATTCCACCAGCGGTTTGCTTTTCTTCATATCCTTCCGGTTTCCATCCGGCTGGAGGGAATTTCATCCACATTCCACCAATGATAACCATTGCGGCAAATGCAATTCCATAAATTGTAAATGTAGTAGATAGTCCCAGGTTTTCAATTAAATGTCCCCATGAACCAGCCAGTTTGACCCAAAGCAGTGCTCCAAATCCAAATCCTGCAACTGCCAGTCCGGTGATCATTCCTTTTTTATCAGGAAACCAACGCATACCAACAGCAATAGGTACAACATAAGCAATACCGATTCCAGCACCTCCAACTAATCCAATAAGGATTACCAGACTGTTAAAACTTGTACCACCAAAAAGTCCGGCCAATAAATAGCCTATACCTAAGATAATACCTCCTAACATTGCTAATTTTTGCGGGCCCCAAGTGGCTAATTTTTTACCTGAAAAAACCATAAAAATAGCAAAGGAAGCCAATCCGATAGCAAACACCCATTGTGTATTTGCCTTTGACCAACCTTCAGCTACCAATGATGGTGTAAATACTGACCAGGCATAAATTGCGCCCAGTGCAAGCTGAATAAGGATAGCGCCTAAAACGACCAATCCCCGATTCATTACTTTTTGATTTTCCATTATTTATTATTTTTTAGAAATCAGAATACAGAAATCAGATGTCAGAAGTTCTTATACCCTTCTGGCTCCTGTATTCTGATTTCTGTATTCTTAATTAATTATCGCTTAACATCAACTTTTGCTCCTTCAATGATTTCTTCAACCACACCCGGATCGAGTAAAGTAGAAGTATCACCGAGGTTAGAAGCATCACCTTCTCCAATTTTACG
>DAOVYU010000229.1 GCA_030635465.1 Bacteroidales bacterium
AAAGTGAGCCTAGTAAATCAGAAATGATTATATAGTCTATTTCATGTTCTGTTGTATAATCCAATACATCTGCTTCGACGAATTGAAGATGTGGATATTTTTGCTTGGCTATTTCCAGCATTTTTCCAGAGAAATCAACTCCAATTCCCATTGAAGGATTTACTGAATTTAACAGGTCACCTGTAGCACTACCTAACTCAACCACTCTGGAGCCTTCGGGAATAATAAAGGAAAAATGTTTTTCAATAATACGGTGATAAAACCGGTTCCTTTTGCTCCACTTGTCACGATTTGGGGCAAGCTTGTCAAAATAATCGTGCAAAATCTCTTTTCCGTTCATTTAGCTGTCAGGATTAATAAGCGGCGAAATTAATGTTTTTCGATTAATCAATATTAAGCAAACAATATATTCTCAAAAATCTCCATAGAATATATTATGAACCCGAATATAAGGATAAACCTATGCTTAAAAGGAATATGATCTGCTTTAATTAAAGAGCTAATATGTAGTATTATAAGTGGGAATGATTTTTGCATTTGCAAACAATTAGTAAACAAAATTTAGTTTTTTACTGAAAGAATTATCTTGAATTTTGATTATCCTTAGGATAGATTCGACCCATATAGTCCCTAACATATTATTTCTATATTCAATATATTTACAACTAAATTTACACTTTATTTTTTTAAACAAAACAGTCCAAATTATTTTGATGGCAAACAAATTATTCATATATTATATTTTTTGCCTATATTGAGGCACACGATAAAAGAAGAATAGTAATTGGTAACACATCCTAAACATAATAGTTTGCTTACTTTACCAGTGCAAACAACTGTCTGGAAAAGTTTTATCACGGATGCAATTATGTCATTATTTATGTGCAGCTTGTTCCTAACTATTTCGTTTTGTACTACCAATTCATTTGCCCAAATCACTTACGAACAAGACAAAACAACCCGCTTCGAAAAGATCGGTGTTGATGAAGGATTATCTTCGAGGTATATTACCTCCATCCATCAAGACAATTATGGTTTTATATGGATAGGAACACAAAACGGGCTTAATCTTTATGATGGAATTGAATTCAAAATCTTTCGCAGTGAAGTTAAAAACCCAAATTCCTTACCTGATAATTATATCTATAAAATATTAGAAGGGAAAGACAGTACACTCTGGATTTGTTCGGAGTACGGCCTTAGCAGGTATAGCAGGGCATCAGAAAATTTTACAAATTTCTATCCTGATACAACTGATCATTATAACCCAATAAATAGCATCAGAGAAATATACGAATTAGAGGATAACCTGATGCTAAACGCCGGTGGAATGCTTTATAAATTCGATACAAGGACACTTGCTTTTTTTGACCTGGGTATAGAATTAATTCCTGAGGCAGATGAAATCTGGACAGATCCTGTTACAATGCTTCCTGATACTTCGGGGATGTTATGGGTTTTCTCTAACAACAACGGTCATTTAGTTGTAAACAAATACATTCCTAAGAATAATGAGTTTCAAAAATATTTTTTTCAGGTAAGTATCCAATAAGCTTTTGGGATCTCAATCTCACCTCATTTTTTAAAAGTGGGCCCAATACATTTTGGCTTGGGACTTTTGGAAACGGATTAATAAAACTGACTGTTGATGAAAATGGGGGTTACGATTGGGAACATTATACTGAAGATCAACCAAAATCAATAATCAGTAATTGGATACTTAAAATATACCAGGACAAAAACTCGAATATTTGGGTTGGCGGGAAATGGGGACTCTTTAAATTATCTGATGATGGCAACCATATATCATCACGTGATGATCCAGTTAATTCATTCTTTACAAAAGAATATGGAGTCCGAAACTTTTCAGAGGATAAAAATGGTTGTTTTTGGCTGGCTAGCCGTGATGGCATTTTATACCTAAATTCAGTAAATCGTGATTTGACTTTCTTCAAGCATGATCCACTTAAGGAAACGAGCCTTAGCGGACATCACCCGCTTCAATCATTCACCGATAAATCGGGACAAACCTGGATTTTAACCGCGAATAATGGTATCAGCAGGTTGAACACCTATGCAAACTCATTTTTACAGGTCCGGAATGATAATAGCAATAATTCATTGAGCCATAATTGGGTTAATAGTTTCCTGGTTGATAGCCATGGAAATTTTTGGGTAGGTACTTTTGGTGGCGGACTGAACAGGACACAGTATAAAAAAGATCATCAATATGAAAACTTCAGTCATTATTTCAACCCTGGGAATAAATCCGCAATAAACAACTACTACGCTAATTATTACGTAAGTGTGCTTTACGAAGATAAAAAAGGCGAAATCTGGATTGGGACTTTTCAAGGCTTATATAAATACAATAGGGAAAATGATGACTTTATTTTATATGATGATCGTGCCAGTATTAATGATGATGTAATAATGGCCATCTTTGAAGATCACGCCGGTACTTTTTGGGTGGGAACTCCGAGGGGGTTAAATATTTTTGACCGAAAAACTGAAACATTCTTTCCTTTTCTACACGACCCGGAAGATACAACAAGTATTGGGTCAGATGATATCCGGGTTATTTATGAAGATAAACGAAATGATCTTTGGTTTGGCGGAAAATACCTAAAAAAACTTGTACGAAAAGACACTTCGTTCATAACATACATGCCCGACCGTGAAAACCCCAATAGTATTAATGATGAAAATATTTGGGTTATACTTGAAGATAAAAGCAATCATCTTTGGCTTGGTACTAACAAAGGCTTAAATAAAATGAATCCAATTGAGGAGACCTTCATTTCTGTTACTGATGACAATGGCCGACAAGAAGATGCGATCAGAGGAATGAGTATGGATGATCATGGAAATCTTTGGATAAGTAAATCTACTGGAGGATTATCCAGATATAACCCCGAAACCGGGATATTTAAGGATTTTAATGCAGATGATGGATTAGTTTCTGGTGAATTTGCAGAAGGAAGTTATTATAAAGACAAAGAAGGTTGGATGTATTTTGGAAGTTACAATGGTTTTAACGTATTCCATCCCGACAGTATCAAAGATAACAAATATATCCCGCCTGTTTATATTACATCTTTTTCTTTATTCGGTGAAAAGAAGTATTTCGATCAGCCTATAATTAAAAAAAATGAGATCTATTTAAAATATGATGAAAATGAATTTACCTTCGATTTTGTTGCACTAAATTATCTCAATTCAAAGAAAAACAAATATGCATACATGCTTGAAGGATATGATGATGATTGGAATTACAGCGATGGTCAACGATTTGCCAGGTATACCAATATGAGCCCCGGAAATTATATATTTCGGGTAAAGGCAAGCAACAATGATGGATACTGGAACGAAGAAGGGACAAGTCTTGCCGTGATTATTCACCCCCCTTTATGGAAAACCTTATGGGCTTATCTGTTATATACTTTCACGTTTTTCGGATTGTTCTACTTGATTCGCCGTTATGAGTTGAACAGATTACGATTAAAGCAAAATCTTGAAATAAACCAGATTGAGTCTGAAAAACTTGCGGAATTAGATATCGAAAAAAACAAGTTTTTCTCTAATATATCACACGAATTCCGAACACCACTTACCTTAATCCTGGGACCATTGGATAGATTAATTGGTAAGCTTAAAAATGAAGCGCAAAAACAAGAACTCAATCTGGTAAGGCGCAATGCCCGAAGGTTACAGATCCTGATCAACCAATTATTGAGTCTTTCTAAACTGGAATCGGGAAAGATGAAATTGAAAGCGCGTCCTGAAAACATTGTCAAATTAACCAGGCTATTCTTACTATCCTTTCATTCATTGGCTGAGAACAAAGGCATCAAACTTGATTTTGAAAGCGATGAAGAAGAGTACCTTGTTTATATTGATAAACTTAAATTTGAAAAGGTGGTCAACAACTTGCTGTCGAATGCTTTTAAATTTACCGAAAGAGGGGGGAAAATAAAAGTTTCTATAACCCCCTTTAGTCCCCAGTTGAGTAAGGGAAATAAGCCTAATGGGGTTATAATTAAATTCTCCGACACAGGCATCGGTATCCGA
>DAOVYU010000275.1 GCA_030635465.1 Bacteroidales bacterium
CCAAATTTTACTAGTTAACAAAGTAAAACTACATTAATTATTTATTTTTTTTAAAACGAAATCAAATAACGATATAAATTTTGGTCTTTTTGTAGCAACTTCTTGCTACAAAACAGGGAAATTTATAAATTTTCAGGCGTACTCAAAATGAAATGATCGTCATACCAGTGAATCTAAAAATGGAGGGATATCTTAAAACTTTCTCCTTTTGTCCTTATTCTCCCTTAGGAATGCCTTCGGATTTGGTTCTTACTCCCGGTTTTATCGATACAATTTTACATTCACTGATTTTCCAGATTCTACAGTAAATATTTGTTCAACAGAAAAGAAGGACCGTTTCGAATATTTTGCTCTGAAAATAGCTTTGTAAGTGCCGGGCTGTAATACGATGGTTTCCCTTTGTTCAAGGTTGTCGCGGAAATTGTATACCCATTTTAATTCATTATCCGCCACTAAATATATTCCCCCATAGCCACTTGCTTTTTTTTCAATTACAGCAATTCCGGGTAGAGGAATGGAAATGGATGTGGTGTGGCTTTGATTGATTTCCACATCATCGATATATATTCTGGGTGTTGACAAAATTTCCAGATCATATTTCCCTGTAATATATTTTTCAGTTGTTCCAAAATGCTGCACATGCAGTGTTTCCATAAGACCATCCTGTCTGACTATACTTTTCAAATCCCTGACTGTTTTATCACGGCTCTCCAGCTTTAACTCCAGGTGTCCCTGAGGAACCTCTATTGCAATGGTTGTATGTTTGCCTGGAATCAATGTTACACTATCAACCCGGCGCGGTGGAATGGTATGTACAACAATGTCATAGGCAAGTAAGGGATCGATGGAAATGGTATCAGGATAACCCTTGGTATTCATAGTGTGAACCATGTTATATTTAATCAAACCTGAATAACTATCATAAAAAGTCATGGCAACATCTGTTTCAGTTGCCTTTTTAAATTCATCCAATAAGTTTACCTGAGCCGTTGTAGAATTGAGCGCTTGTGAAATAACAATATTTAAGGCTCTACTGAATTCCACTTCGCTGGAGGCATCAAAATAGGTTCCAACACAATCAAATGCTTCCGCAAAGTTACGGCCTATACCAATAATAAATGGTTTGAGCACAACACCTCTTTTCTGCAAAGCATGAGATACAGCACATGGATCGCCATCACATTCTTCCAATCCATCGGTTATCAGTATAATTATGTTCCGGCAATTGTCACATTCTGGAAAATCATATCCGGCCTGTTCAAGTGCATAGGCAATGGGAGTAGTTCCTTTCGGCACTACAGATTTTAAACGTGTTTGGATTTTGGGTATATTCCCGGGTGCAAATGGAACAATCAGTTTAGTATCATTACATACCTGGGGTGGAAAGGAGTATTGGTGTCCATAAACCCGTAAAGCGAGTTCCATATTTTCAACAGTTTTTAAACTATCCAACAGATTCGTTAATAGTTTACGGGCAATGGATATTTTCATATCACTTTGCCATCGGCCATACATACTTTGAGAGGCATCCAGCACAAAAAGTATACGAGTTAGTGGTGGTGGTTTGACTTCTTCTTCGGTTTGTGCGGATAAATTAAATGAGAAAAGAAATATTGCCAGGCTGGTAATCAGTATCTTGTTTTTCAATAGTAAATAGCGTTAAATATTGAAACTAATTCGATTTATTAACGTTCACAAACAGAAAGAATTATCTGTTGTGAATAAAAGATCAAAGGTAAAATAATAACAACAGGTTAAAGTATGAATTACGTTAATTATATAAACATAGAATTGTTAGGAAAAATATACCCTCACTTCTAGTAAACAGCTTACAATTCATATTTTCGCTAATTGATCAAAAAGAGGACTATGATAAAAAAATACCTGGTACATACACTTTCATTGTGGTTAATTATTTTAATGGCATTTTTGTATGTACAGCCTGTAATGTCCTCAACACCAATTACCAATGATTCGGTTCAAACTGTTTGGGTTGATTCAGTACTTACTTCACTTACGCTTGAAGAAAAAATTGCCCAGCTGATGATGATCCGGACTTATTCAAATAAGGATAAGGCCTATTATGAAAAAATTGAGAAAACAATCCTAAAATATAATATTGGAGGTTTGTGTTTTTTCCAGGGCGGACCTGTGCGTCAGGCTAAGCTGACCAATAATTACCAGGCAATTGCAAAAACACCTTTATTGATTGGATTAGATGCTGAATGGGGCTTGGGAATGCGCCTTGATAGTACATATGATTATCCTTATCAAATGACCATCGGAGCATCAAGTGATGATAACATTGTTTATGAAATGGGTGCTGAAATTGCCCGGCAACTAAAGATGATCGGGGTTCATATTAATTTTGCACCTGTTGTTGATATTAATAATAACCCGGCTAATCCGGTAATAAATAGCCGTTCGTTTGGAGAAAATAAAGAAGCTGTAGCAAAAAAGGGTATCGCCTATATGAAAGGTCTACAGGATAATGGGATTATTGCGACAGCTAAACATTTTCCTGGTCATGGTGATACCGATGCCGATTCCCATTATACTTTACCTTCGATCAAACATTCAAAAGAAAGGCTAGATTCCATTGAACTTTATCCATTTAAGCAACTTATCAAAAATGGATTAGATGCTGTGATGGTGGCACACTTATTCGTCCCTGAACTGGATGATGCTATAAATACACCTACCACATTATCTCATGATGTGGTGGTAAGTTTGTTAAAAGAGGATCTTGGTTTTGATGGCCTGGTAATTACGGATGCACTGGATATGAAAGGTGTTACTTCATACCACAAGTCTGGCGACATAGAAGTGAAAGCATTTTTGGCCGGTAACGATATTTTATTACTACCTCAGGATGTAACAGTGGCAATTACTGCCCTGAAAAAGGCAGTCGATAATAAGATAATTGCAGAACAGGATATTACGGACAGGTGTCAGAAAATTTTGGAAAATAAATATAAAGTTGGATTGGCTAATTATAAGGCATTATCATCGGATTCCCTTTATGAAAAGCTGAACAATGTAAACAATGAATTGATCATCCGGAAATTGTACGAATCGGCAATCACTATCCTTCAAAATAGTAATAACCTGATACCCTTAAAGAAATTTGATACCTTAAATATTGCCACATTATCCATTGGGTCACCTGAAATCAATGCTTTCCAGGATATGCTGGGGAATTATTGTAAGATTGATCATTTTAATGTTTTACATTCAGTCACAAAAAATAAGGCCAAAGAATTAGAAAAGAAACTGTCGAAATACAATCTGATTATTGCAAGCATTCATAATACAAATATATATCCTCAGAAAAATTTTGGTATTTCAAAACAGTCCCTTGATTTGATAAATACCATTGCAGATTCTATAAAAGTTGTTTTAACAGTTTTTGCGAACCCCTATAGCATTGGTCAATTAGAAGATCTTAATAAATTTGAATCCATTATTGTGGGTTATCAGGATGAGAAGCTTGCCAATGCAATTGCAGCTCAAGTTATCATGGGAAGTATTGAAGCTAATGGACACTTACCTGTGGTTGCTCATACTGAGTTACCAGTTGGTTCAGGGATTAATACTACATCAATTCAAAGGCTTAAATATACTATCC
>DAOVYU010000310.1 GCA_030635465.1 Bacteroidales bacterium
GATGAATTCAGATACTTTGTATTTAGAAGTAAAAGAAATCTTATAATTGAATCCAGCATTTGTACTCCTTTCTGCACTCATAGCTGGTAACTTACTATATGGGTTATATAATTGTTTAGAAACCTGTATAAATAGAAACTAAACTCTTTAATAGCACGGCTAGGATTATACTGCCGAAAATTTTAAAATCTTTGGTTTTGCCAGCTTGTCGAAATCTTTATACTTCATTCGAATCAATTCAGTATGTGAGCACGCATTAAAGGCAATTTCTTCATCTTCAGCCAGCGTCTTTGCTACATACACCTCCATGTCGTATAAATTGCCAAAGGGAGGCATAGCACCTAACTCACAGTCAGGAAAGATATCCCTGAATTCGTCTTCGGTTGAGATTTCTACTTTACTGGCACCAGATGCCATTTTCAACTGATCAAAATCTATTTTGTATGATGCTGGCAGTACAGTCATGGCCATTTGTCCATCAAATTTAACAATCACTGTTTTTGCTAATTCTTTACCAGGAATATGAGCAGAAGCAGCTGTTTTTTGTGCAGTGTAAGCCTTTGAATGGCTTATTGTAATGTATTCCACATCATGATTATCCAGAAATTCTTTTAGTTTTTTGATTGGCATGATAACCTCCTTTTATGAAATTTGAGTTTCTTGTTAGTTAGAATTTTTTTATAAATAAATTTGTCATAAATATATAAAAAAATTCGATATAAACCATATTTATGTGAAACTTAATTTTCAAAAGGATTCTCCTTGTTATGCCATTTTTATATTTTAATGGTTAATGCCGACCAACCTGCGTCTGGCAGGTGTATATTTTAAGTGTCAAAAGGAGCGGAGCGAATTTGTACCGCGTTTTAAATACCAATCGGTATTATTTATAATCATTCCAAACTTTAACACTTTATTAACACTACACATCTAAATATGTGCATACATTTGTAAAATCCTGATTAATAGAATTCTTTAACCATATACTATCACCAGGTTGTTTATCTAATTTAAAACTAGAGGTTAGTCAATTGATAAGCAATACACTACTATTTTGTATTTAATAAATCAAACATAAAACTAAACTTTAACTTATGGAAACCAATAAAATTAATTCAGCAGATTTGGATGCAACGCTCGTTGAAGAATTTAAAGCCCAAATCAGGGGAGAAGTTGTTCTTCCTCAAGACCCAACTTATGATGAAACACGCAAAGTGTATAATGGAATGATCGACAGACGTCCGGGAATTATTGCCAAATGTGTGGATGTAACTGATGTTATCAATGCTGTTAATTTTGGACGTAACAATAATGTCCTTGTTTCAGTGAGAGGGGGGGGACATAATGCTGGCGGACTTGGAATTTGTGATGATGGACTGGTTATCGACCTTTCAAATATCAGGTATACGCATGTCGATACTAAATCGAAAACCATTCGTGTGGGTGGTGGCTGCCAATGGGGTGATGTGGATCATGCAGGCCATGCCTATGGATTGTCTGTTCCTGCTGGAATAATTTCTACTACTGGTGTTGGTGGACTAGCACTTGGTGGGGGTCTTGGATACCTTACGCCCAAATATGGTTTAACCATTGATAATATAATATCAGTTGACATGGTACTGGCTGATGGAAGTGCTGTTACAGCAAGTGCAGATGAAAACCAGGATCTATTTTGGGCCATTCGAGGTGGTGGTGGCAATTTTGGAATTGTAACATCTTTTCTCTTTAAAGCTAACCCTGTTCATACCATTTATGGCGGACCAACATTTTGGTCTGTGGATAAAACTGAAGAAGTACTGAAATGGTACAGGGATTTTATTTTAAAAGCTGATCCTGAACTTTACGGCTTTTTTGCATTACTCACCGTTCCTGGAGATCCGTTCCCAGAACCATTACATGGCAAAAAAATGTGTGGTGTGATATGGAGTTATACAGGACCGCCTGAAAAAGCTGAAGAAGTCTTTAAACCCATTATGGATAAAAAACCTGATTTCGCAGGTGTAGGCCCCATGCCATTTCCAGTATTGAATAGTATGTTTGATGTATTTTATCCAAGTGGATTGCAATGGTATTGGCGGGCCGATTTTATTGATGAGATTCCTGATGAGGCAGTAACTCAACATGCTGCATTTGGTGAAGCTTTACCTACACCTCATTCAACAATGCATCTATACCCCATTTTTGGTAAGGCCCATCAAGTTAGTGATACTGATACTCCATGGGCTTACCGAAAAGCCAACTGGTCGCAGGTAATTGTTGGAGTTGATCCTGATCCGGCCAATAATGATAAAATCACCAAATGGACCAAAGATTATTATGATGCCATTCATCCTTATTCTTCAGGAGGTGCTTACATCAATTTTATGATGGAAGAAGGACAGGATAGGGTAAAAGCGAGCTATAAGCATAATTATGATCGTCTGGTTCAGATTAAAAGAAAATACGATCCAGACAACTTTTTCAGGGTGAATCAGAATATTCAGCCTTAGTTCATTTCTTAATATATGACAATAAGAATTATGGAATTTGTCCTGATCCCGATATCTATCTGGATTGGGACAAATTACCTGACTGCCAATAGGCAAGCGTACGACCTTTGAAAATCAATTTTTAAAATTTAAACACATGAAAACATCTGTATTTTTCATTACAATAGTAATGAGCCTGACCGGCCTATGCTCTTACGCACAGGTAGCTGTAAACCAAGACAACACTAATCCTGATCCCAGTGCCATGCTGGATGTAAAGGCAATCGATAAAGGGCTGTTAATTCCTCGTATGGATTCAGCTCAGCGAGTAAATATTGCAAGCCCTGCTACTGGGCTCCTGGTTTACCAGACCAATGGAACCGATGGCTTTTATTTTTATAATGGTACAGTCTGGGTAAACTTGAATGGAAGTACAATAAATCCTGCTGCTACTATTACGGATACCGATAACAATACGAAAATCCAAGTGGAAAAGAACCCAAATGAGGATGTGATCCGTTTTGATATGGCCCGAATAGAATTTTTTAAAATGGATAGCGGACGTCTTGAAGTTCTCAACACAGGACGCCGTGTTTTTGTAGGAGAAGGTGCAGGTGCAAATGATGACTTAAGTGATAATCAAAATGTTGCAATTGGTGTAGCAGCATTGGAGGAAAATACCGATCGTGGGCCATTGGTAGCAATAGGTGATTCGGCACTATTCAATAATGGTATTGGAGCAACTCAGTTTTGGCACGGAACTGAGAATACTGCATTGGGTTCAAAATCATTGTATTCAAATACTGAAGGTTTCAGCAACACAGCGACCGGCTTCGAGTCGATGGAATC
>DAOVYU010000206.1 GCA_030635465.1 Bacteroidales bacterium
ATGGTCTTAAACCCAACACTGACACTGGGAGCCAATTTTTGCTTTTCCTGGGCAATAACTATTGGTCTGCGCCATGATTCAACCGATTTTTTTTCTTCCGGGAAAAGATAAACGAATTTCTGCATGCTTTCTATATTGCTGAACATCACAGCGAATGGTTTGCCTTCCCTGACTTTTCTATCACGTAAACTTTTAACTGCAATTTCGTTCTGAGCATCGCAAGCAATCTGAAATCCTCCAACTCCCTTAATGGCAATGATTTTTCCGCTCTCAAGCAGAGCTTTAGTTTGGTTCAGAATTTCATCAAAATCCTTGATGGATCTAACCCCAATTTTCAATTCATAATCAGGTCCACATGTTGAACACGCAACCGGTTGTGCATGAAACCTTCTATCCAAGACATCTTCATATTCACTCCTGCAATCATCACACATCACAAATGGATCCATTGTAGTTTTATCCCTGTCATAAGGTAGATCCTTTATAATGGAAAAACGGGGGCCACAATTCGTGCAATTGATAAAAGGATAATCGATGCGATGAGGTTGATTCTTTAAATCCTCAAGACACGCATCACAAACAGCAATATCCGGACTGATATCTGTAATTTCTTCAGAAGAATTTACACTTTTTATAATTGTAAAGTCAGAAAAATCTTCAAAGGCTTCTTCTTCATATTTGATTGAATGAATATTAGAAGCTGCAGGGGCTTCATTCTGAATATCTTCTATGAATCGTCTCAGTACATCATTTGATCCATTTACTTTAATCAACACTCCATCATTGCGATTCTCCACCCAACCTTTCAACTGATACTTATGTGCAATGCGGTAAACAAAGGGTCGAAATCCAACTCCCTGGACCAATCCTTTAATTTGAATTAAAGTGGTGATATGTACATTTACTACTGACAATTTTAAGAAAAATAAATCCGCACTAAAATACCGAAATTCATTGCAAAGGTATATTTTGTAAATGAATAAAAAAGTTAATTTTGACTGAATAATTTTGGTCAAATATTTATCGTGAAATGAGCATAAATAAATTTAAGCATTTATATACCCCATCCGAATGGACATCGTCCGGGCGGACAACCGGAATGATTAAATTTTTTAAACGAATTCTAATATTGTTATCCCTTCGGGCTGAATGTGAAGTCCCAAAGTTTCAGGATTATTCCTTCATTTTCACTGAAATAAAAAATTCAAACAGATGAAATTACCATCAAAAACCGTTGAGCGCTTAAGTCAATACCGTAGGATCTTACAAAATTACAAACATCTGGAAGAATCCTATATTTTCTCACATGATCTTGCAAAATTGTTAAAAATAAATCCCGTACAAGTAAGGCGGGACTTTATGCTGATTGGATTTTCAGGGAGTTCCAGAAATGGATACGAGGTTACTAATCTGTTAGATTATATTGATTCAACACTAACTTTACCTAAAAGTCAAAATGCCACCATTATTGGAATGGGTGAACTCGGCAAAGCTTTGTTCAAACATATTAGTTCAAACCCCGTTTGTCCGGTTATAATCCCGGCAACCTTCGATATTGACCCTAAAAATTCCAATCAGGAGAATTACGGTATAAGTTGTTTTGATTTAACTAGAGCTCCTGAAATAATTAATAAATACGATATTCAAATAGCTGTTTTAGCTCTTGTTACGAATGATATTCAGGAAGTTGTTGATAGCCTATTGGTATCAGGAATAAAAAGTATCGTAAATTTTTCAGCAGGTCCGTTTAGGGTTCCAGACAATATTTATCTAAAGGATTTTGATATTAGAACCACCCTTGAAGAGATCTCATATTTCATCAGCCAGGAATAGCAATTTTTAATATACATATGTATTTAATCTATTTTTTTTATCCATGGTAGTTGTATGACTTTATTTTTTTATTAATTTTACACATATCTATCATTACAATTAAATTTTTTTTAGAATATTTAAATTTTAATAAATAGGAGGGTCCAATGACAAAAACAGTATCATTAAACGCTAAATGTCCGCACTGTGGAAAATCATTTATGGATGAGGAAACCAGATTGCACGATGTTGCCAGTATTAAATTAAATATAGAAACTACTGAAAATAGAGGAACCATCCGGTTATGTTCAATATATGGTTGTTACGATCATTTATGTGATATGGATTTGAAAGAAGGTGAAATCGTAAGAATATTTTGTCCCCATTGTAATAAGGAATTAAAAAGCAATGATGAATGTGATGCAAAAAATTGCAATGCACCAATGATTCCACTTACTTTACAATTGGGTGGAAAAGTATATATCTGTTCACGAAAGGGCTGTGATAATCATTTTGTCGCCTTCGAAGACCTGGCAACAGAGGTTAGAAAGTTTTATCACGAATATGGCTTCTGAAAATATTAAATAAAATAAAAAATTCTTCCTTCAGAACATTTTGAATGTTGAGCCATTCAAGGATTAACACATAATACGAATAGTAAATACCAATTATTTAAATCCTAACTGGGCTTTCATTTTGTAAAATATTTCAGAATTTTCATAGACTCCTATAAACTCCTTTGCACCTGAACCAAAAGCAAAAACAGGTACCATAGACCCAGTATGTTGGGTGGTTAAAAATCCGCCTTCAACATTATTATTAGCTTCATCTCCATCGAGCAATGAAAATCCTCCTGTCTCATGATCACCTGTGATAATTACCAGGGTATTACCATCTTCTTCAGCAAAATCAATTGCTTTTCCTACTGCACGGTCAAAATCCAACATTTCAGCCATTAAATAATTCTGGTCGTTTTCATCCCCTGCCCAATCAATTTGAGCTCCCTCAACCATAATAAAAAATCCTTTTTCTTTATTCCTAAACGTGTCTATCGCTATATCTAGTGAAGTCCCCAGCACATCACCACGTCCCCATGTATATCTTCCGGGATTATTGTTTGCTATAAATACAGCAGTTTTTTTGTCTCCTGAAACCTGAACAAGGCTGTCAACTACTTCATAGTTTTTAGCCAATAATGAATCGATCAAATTCAATCCATCACTCCGTTGATCAAAGTATAATTTTCCTCCTCCCATAAAAAAGTCAACATTTTGATATGTTAGTTGGAGAGCCATATCCTCGTATGCAAAACGATCTGTATGGTGCGCATAAAAAGCAGCTGGTGTAGCATGTACAATGGTAGAAGTAGTCATAATTCCTGTATACAAGCCATTGGACTCTGCAAGTTCTATGATAGACGTTAGAGGGGTTCCATCAACATCAACCCCAATGGTGTAATACTTTGTTTTTTTTCCACAAGCCATAGCTGTAGCCGAAGCTCCTGAATCTGTTACGTATTTATCTGCTGCATGTGTTGATTGAATACCAATATAATCACATCTTAACATATTTAACTGCTTGTTCGAAACTGTTCTGGCAGCTGTAATTTGGGATAAAGCCATACCATCTCCAATTAATAAAATGATGTTTTTAGGTTGATCAGAACTTTCATTTTCAATGGGCTTTATATAGCCCTCTTCTTTTGTTTTTGAGCAGCTTAAGAAAATGAATACAGATAAGACAATGAAAATATATTTAACCATAGTTAGACTGGTATTTTAAGTGATCTGATTTCATTTTTAAAGATTCTGAGGTAAATTACAAAGAATACTATAGCCTCAAGAATTGTAAACCAAACATTAATGTAAAAATAGTTACGTAAAATAAAATCAACGAACACCTGAATTAAAAGAATTAATACACTTAACAATATTTTTCTAAAAAAATTCTGGTTTTGGAAGAATCCCAATGAATCCTGCAAATAAAAATATAAAAATAAAAACAAATAAGAAACAAAGGTGGTAATTGCAGCCCATTTATAACCATAAAGTGGGATAAATATAAAGTTCAGCCCAATATTAATGATGCTGGCCAAAATCATCCCTATGGCTATGTTTTTTAATTTTTCGGCAAACTTAAATTTGATCTCAATGAATAAAAATAAACCATAAAGAAATGCACTTATAAATACATAAGGCATGATGGTATAACCACTTCTGAATTCCTCACCCAAAAGCACAAAAGCCATTTCCTCAGAAAATAAGCTAAAGTATGTAATGATGGGCAACCCAAACAACAGAAATACATAAAGATATGTTGAATTCAATTCATTTGAACCTGTAAAATTAATCTCCAACTCCTTATTCAATTTAGGATTTACAGTATTAAAAAAGACTGTTACCAAAGCAACCACACTCAATTGGCTAATGTTATAAACCTGA
>DAOVYU010000386.1 GCA_030635465.1 Bacteroidales bacterium
ACTGTATTGATAGCTGCATCACGTTGGAAACTTGATTCAGTTTTATTTTATTATGATTTAGCATTTAATGATTACTCACCTTTATGGTCAAAATATAATATCCTCCTGGTAACTTTTTCCGGGCCTTTTATATCCCTTGTTATTGGATTTTTGTTTTACAGGTTCTTTAGTGTTCGTCCAAAAGTAAGAGGGTTATTAAGACTGTTCTTCGTATGGATTGCACTTCAAGGTATTAATTTGTTCTTTGGTGCATTTGCATCAGGAGTAGCATTTAGTGAAGGATTTGGATATGTGCCGGAGTGGCTATCATTCAATGTATTCTGGCAAATCCTGGTTTCATTAGTATTCCTTTTTATACTTGGCATTGTAGGGTTTTACACCACTTCACGTTTTTTGGATACCTCAAATTCCGCTTACAGGGTTCGGGATGAAAATAAGTTGAAGTTTTTATTTTACCAGGTTTTTCTTCCATGGTTAATTGGGTCAGCCATAATCTTTCTGGTCAAAATCCCGAATAATATGCCTTATGATACAGGCAATTTAGCAACAATGGTATTTGTTATTATTCCAGTGATGTTCAACAGGTTTGCCCGTCCTTCAATCGCTTTTGAAGGTGAAAGAAAACCAACTAAAATAAAATGGAATATCATCACTTTGTTTATCCTGTTATTGCTTGCATTTCGGATTGGGCTAAACAATGGAATACATATTTCACTCTATTATAAATTTATATTTTCACTGGAAGTCAGTCCGCTTTAAGCCAGTTCAAAGTCCATTTGCTTTTTCGCAAGGTCTATTCTTTTCACCCTGATGCGTATGGGATCACCTAATTTGAACTCTTTCCCAAATTGATGGCCAATTACCCGATAATTTTCCTCATCCAGAAAGTAAAAATCATCTTCCATGTATTTGAGTGAAACCATTCCCTCACATTTATTACCATCCAGTTCAACAAATAATCCCCATTTACTCACACCCGATATTAATCCGTTAAATTCCATACCCACTTTATCCAGCAGATATTCAGCCTGTTTGTATTTAATTGAAGCTCGCTCAGCACCCAGGGCTTTTCGCTCCATTTCAGAAGTATGCTTACACATTTCTTCATATTCGGAAGGATTGACAGTTGGAGAGCCGTTTAAGTACATATCCAGTAACCGATGTACGATTAAATCAGGATAGCGACGGATAGGGCTAGTAAAATGTGTGTAATAATTAAAAGCAAGCCCATAGTGTCCAATATTGCTAATTGAATACTCGGCTTTTGCCATGGTTCTTACAGCTATACTTTCAATCATATTTTCCTCACCTTTACCTTTAATATCACTGAATAGTTGGTTCAGGGAAGTTGATATTGATTTTCTGGAACCTATTTGTAATGAATATCCAAGTTTGCTAACAAATTCAGAAAAGGTTTGTAGTTTTTCAGGATTGGGCATATCATGAACCCTGTAAACAAATGTTTTGGGCTCCTGTTTACCATGTTTTACACCTATTTTTTCCGCTACCTTTCGGTTGGCCAACAACATAAAATCTTCAATCAATCTATTCGAATCTGTTTGTTCTTTAATAAAAGCACCTATGGGTTTTCCGGTATCATCCAGTTTAAATTTAACTTCCTGCGACGAAAATGCTATGGCACCTTTTTTAAACCTATTTTCTCTCAATTTTTTCGCAAGTTTATCAAGAATGATAACGCTTTCCTTAAACTCATGCTCGTCTCCTTCTAATATTTGCTGCACCTCTTCATAATTAAACCTGCGATCAGAATTTATGATCGTCCTTCCATACCATTCATTTAAAACTTTGGCATTTTCATCTAACTCAAAGATTGCAGCATAACAAAGCTTATCTTCCTTTTCCCTCAATGAACACACTGCATTTGATAGTTTTTCAGGTAACATGGGAATAACCCTGTCCACAAGATAAATAGATGTGGCCCGGTCATATGCTTCTTTATCAAGAACTGATCCCGGTTTAACATAGTATGATACATCTGCAATATGAATTCCTACCTTCCAATTTCCATTGGATAATTTTTGTAAGGATAGTGCATCATCAAAATCTTTTGCATCTTCAGGGTCGATTGTCATTGTAAATATTTTCCTGAAATCCTTTCGTTTTTTTATTTCAGTTTCTGAAATTGTATCAGGAATTTTTTCAGCTTCATTTATTACTTTCTGAGGAAATCGTAAAGGAAAATCAAAATCGGCCAAAATGGATTGCATTTCCACTTCATGATCTCCTGGTTCACCTAATACTTCAATTATTTCACCAAAAGGATTTTTGGAATGTTCAGGCCAGTCAGTTATTCTTGCAATAACCTTATTTCCATTTTTTGCTCCATTCAGATTAGATAACGGAATAAAAATATCTACTGGAACAGAAGTGTCATCCGGTAAAAAAAATGCATAATTTTTAGAGATCTCTAAAATTCCCACAAACTGTTTTTTCTTCCTTTCGATGATCTCGGTTATTTTACCTTCTAGTTTTCTTCCTTTCCTTAATGGGAATAACCTCACTATAACTTTATCGCCATTTAAAGCATGATAAGTATTATTAGCTGCCACAAATACATCATCTACCATTTCATCAGAAATGATGTAAGCTTTCCCCGTCTGTTTCATATCTACGATACCTGTAACTGTATGTTGACTGATCTCTTTAATACTGGCAGGATTCAACTTATATTTACCTCTATTTAGTTCAATTATTTTATTACTGGATGCCAGTTTAGCAATAATCTCTTTTACAAGT
>DAOVYU010000075.1 GCA_030635465.1 Bacteroidales bacterium
GATAGGAGAAGGGATACAAAATGGTCCCTGCCCACCACTTAACGGAGCCCAGTGCAATGAATCACTCCAGTTTCCTGTTCCTCCAACCCAATACAATGCTAAGGATTCTCCCATGGTGATTTCCCAGTTTTCGTTGTTTCCAAGATCGATGGAATTATTAGCAATAAAAGGTATGTTCCCGGATGCTTTTATATCACGTATATTGGCGTATTCAATTTCCACGTTTCCATTTTCTTTTTCTATGATGGCCTGTTTGCCATCAAAATCAGACATCAGGAAAATACTACCAGTACATCGGCCACTGGCATTCCAGTTATCTTTAATTAATTGTGTGGAGTCATGTTCGAAAATGTACTTTTTAGCATACGTAAATGTAAGGTCATTGAATTCATTATTGCCGTAAAACCAGCCTTTGTCTTTCAATGTGGCTGTTCTTATTTTATTTTGACCGCTAATGATTGCGTCATTAAAAATAATGGTTGTATCTATTTGATTTTCTCCCTGGATAGTCCCTGTATCGTAGAAAAGGGCGGTATCAATAGTATTGTTACCTTCAACTAAACCAGATTCATAATAGTATGCGATTTCAACAATGCTGTTGCCATCTAGTATAGAATTTGCTCCATAGTAAATAGCTGTTTTAATGGTATCATCGCCATAAATCCCACTTTCTATATCATACATGATAGATGTATCTATTTTACAGGCTCCTTCAATTTGGCTGAAGGGTCCGTGGTGTGTTACCAAATTATATTCGCAGTAAGCACTATTGGTAATTTTTGATCCTCCACCCATCTGATGAATATTATTATAGACCAGCTTTTCAGCATTCTTACTTAAAATTTCAGCTATTCCAGTCATCGTTATTATTACGGATGAATCGGCATGGAGATCGTAATTTGAGGCATTGAGATCCCAAACAATCAAATCACCCATTAATTTTACAGTATCATCGTGCAAATAAAGTTTCCGAAAATTTGTATCTGCAGAAGAATATCGCTTGCAGATAATATTGGATCCATTTGTAGAAACTGATCCACGCTCATGGTAAATAGTATCCGAACACGTGAACTGATCCAGCAAAGTCCATTCACCATCGGTTCCATTAAACCAAACGTGATCCAGGAATATTTTTTCGGCAGTAAAAACCGTTTTACCACCCAGCCAGTCCTCAAAAAAAGTTTCTCCGATAAATTGCTGTTCCATTGCTGGATCAAATTTTAAGGATCCGTATATTTTTAAATTATTGGTATCAGGCCCAAATAGTACTGGATTATTTGTCCCATTCCAATCCATATTAAAACATACAGCATTACGGGTATTGATATTAATTGTATCATTTTCTCCAGCCGAATTACCATCAAAAAAGGCATTATCAAATTCTGTTGGAGGACAATGTCCTCCAGGTCCACCGGAATTGATATCCCAATGGTTTGAATTATCCCAGTTGCCTTGTCCGTTTACCCAATACAAATCTCTTACCGCCATTGTTTCTATGGTCCAGTTGGTATTGTTGCCCAGATCAACGGATTGTGAAACTACAAAGGGGGTATTCCCTGAAGCTTGCATGTCACGAATAGAAATATGCGTTCCATTTATGAAAGTTTCAGATGCAGTAATGGTAGCAATTAGACCATTATATGAGGATTTAATAAAAATGGGGGCTTCGCAAACACCATCAAGATTCCATAATTTATTTATGGTTTGGTTGGTTCCATATTCGAAAATGTATTCAAATCCCGGAGTAAAACTTAAGGTGTCAAAAGCGTTATCTCCAACAAAACTACCATCACAATTAAAAATAGCTTTTTGTGCAAAGTTGTTTTCCTGAATATATCCCATCCTATTTAGAAATAGATAACCAAATACATTGGGACCTTCAATATAAGCAGTATCTCCAATTCTGATATAGTCTATCTGGTTTTGGTCGATAATTTTTGCTTGCTCTCCAATAGTAGCTGTATGAATATAATTTTGTCCATCGATTTTACCGCGTAATAGGATCTCAAGATTTTCAATTTGATGGCTTCCAATAATATTATTGAAAATTGTATCTTGTGTCAGAAATCTTGCATAATGAATCGTATCACTATCATACACTGAACCTTGTCCTAAAAATTCAAGATCGTTGACAGAGCAATTGCCATACATATTTCCCGTTCCTTGAAATAAAATAGAATCATAAAATATATGAGCATTTATGTTTTGAAGAGATGATCCACTTCCTGTAAAAGTTACCTTATTATAAATAAGTGAAACATTTCCAGTGGTCGTCATATTGGACGAAATATTTAAGATTGAGTTTCCGGCATTGAAAATTATACCAGTAGAATTGATGTTCCATGAACCATCAACGAATACTTTTGAATTGCCTAAAAATAAACTTCTGGGATTTGTTGTGGATGAAGAAAATCCGTAGCAACTGATTATCTGATCATTTGAGTGAAGTGTTCCGTAATTTAAAAAAATGGTAGCAGTCACATTCAGGCTGTCCTGAAGCTCCCATTCGCCTCCAATTCCTTCAAAAATCATGTTGTTTAATATGCTATGTCCGGAAGTGACAATGTCGTTTCCAGGGTCGACCGATTCAAATGTTAATGTACCTGCATATTCATATTGCATATTTGCAGAAAGTATCAATGATCCGAAAATTTTGAAATTTACGGATGTAGAATTTATGAAGGCAGGATTATTTGCTACTGTCGACCAATCAAGTGTTTTACAAACTGCGTTTTCGCTATTGACAGTTACTGTTTGATCAATAGTAGAGAATGAGTTTTCATCAAAGTAAACATTATCATTTGCAGAAGGGGGAGTATTATGCAAGATGGAGCCTCCTGAGCTATTGGCCCAGTGGTTGATATCTGACCAGTTTCCACTTCCACCTATCCAAAAATAATCATCAGCATGAGAAACCAGAGAAAATAATAATACAATCCCTATTAGGAAGTATCGATTTCTTTTGGTTGAGCAACCCCTCATTAAAGTTAATTTTAACAGCTAACTAAAATACTAAAAAAACAAGAGGTATAAAAACAGATATTAATAAATGATCAGTTTTTCAGTGATCATCTGATCATTCACTTTTAAAACAACCAGGTAAATTCCAGGTTGAATAGAAGCAGCATCCATTTTTACTTTTTGTTTTCCTTGCAGCTGCTTGTTTATAATGATTTGTTTAATTTCTCGACCTGATAAGTCAAATAAACTGATCTGAACCACCGATTTATCGGGTAATTCATAACCAATCCATGTGAATTTTGAAGTTGGGTTTGGAAAAATCTGCATCTTGTAATCAATTGAGTTGATTTCTCCAACAGATGGTGTAGTCACACCACCACCACCATTAGTTGTTTTTAAGATCGTAGCACCAGAGCCTGCTGTATATCCTGTAACCTGATCAGTAAATGTCAGGCCTCTTAAATTATTACTCGTGCCTGTATACTGAGGGTACCAGTTAAATCCACCATCTGTTGTTTTGAGCATAACACCATTTTCACCAGCAATATATCCTGTAGTATTGTTTGTAAAATAAATATCGTTTAGAGGTGTAGTTACTCCCGAAGGAATTGATAGTACCTCTTCAGAACCAAATACGGTACGAATTTTAAGTATCGTTCCACTAAACCCAACAGCAAAAGAAACAGTATCCGATTTTATAAAGACATCATACAAATGTTCTGTTGTATTTGACGGTACAGGATAAATTTCATTTCCGCCTGAATTTATTTTTAAAATAGTACCTGATTCTCCTACTGCAAAACCTCCATTATCTGATGAAGTTAGATACAAGGAATACAAATTGTTTGTTGTTCCGGTATTTAAGACTGACCATGTCGTATCACCAGAAGTAGTTTTGATGATAGTTCCATTTGATCCGGCAGCAAATCCCAGCAAATCATTCAGGAAGAATATGCTATATAGTATTTCGTTCACACCTGATTCCAATGGACTCCAGGAAATACCTTTGTTCGAAGTTTTGTATATACTGCCTTCTCGCCCGGCAACATAACCTACATCTGAATTTAAGAAAAAGATTTCCGTTAAATAATGTGTTATAGTATCAATATTGTGTACTTGCCACGATGTAGAATCGCTGTATCTAAGCATATAAGGTTTGTCATTGAATGGATCTCCACCAATAGCATAACCATTATTATTTTCAGGAAATACAATATCGTTAAGTGTATAGGCACTACTGTGAGTTGTGTTTTTCCATGATACTCCGCAGCTATCTGTTTTCAAGATCATACCATTTGCACCAGCTACAACAATGGTATCGCAGATGGTGTCGTTTTGTACTTTCTGATAGTATGAAGTAAGAAATGCTACTTCATCATTGGTAAAATAATGTTCCCATGTTGTTCCTCCATCAAGCGTAGTAATAACAATACCGTTTGCACCCACAACACATCCTGAAAGTTCATCTCCAAAATACACAGAAGTGAGATTATTTTCAACTTGTTCATCAGATACATCATTCCATGTAGCACCAGCATCAGTCGTTTTCATTATGGTTCCCTGGTTTCCAACAAGATATCCTGTTGATTCGTTAGGAAAGTGAACGTCGAGTAATGGTGGTGTTAATCCGGAAGATAATTGACTCCAGGATGTACCTCCATTGTCTGTCCTTAATACGGTACCATCCTCGCCAACAATAATACCGACTTGATCTGTTGCAAAATCTATGGCGTATAGGGTTGATATTGTTGGAGAATTAACATTCTCCCAATCTTCCCAACCCATTTCAGTTTTTAAAATGATTCCTTTATAACCTATTGCTATAGTCCTGGAAGCTGATGGTGTGGAAGCTACTCCATTCAATTTATAATGGGTCCCCGAATTCATCTCATTCCAATCCATTCCATTGGTAGTCTGTAAAATTGTTCCAAAATCACCAACTGCATTGGCATATTGTAGTTGTCCGATATAAACGGAAGTCAGATCATTGGGAGTAACTGAATCCATTAAAGTCCAGCTGGAACCATTGTTTGCTGTAAATAATATGGAACCATGCAAACCTACAGCAAATCCATTTCCATTCAATATATGAAGGTCATTAATTGAATTGCCTTGTGGTATAGGATATTCCCAATACCATTGAGTTATTCCCTGGAAAACCAGTATGAAAAAAATAAGTGAAAGTGTAAAGTGTTTTTTCATCATGTTGGATTCGAATGCTAAAATTCTAAAAATTTACAAGGATTTCGTTTTGAAGGTTTATCCGAACCGAATTTTTTCACTAGAGAAAATTCAAATCCTCCTTTATATTGACTTGCATAATGCTGTTTTGAAATATTAATATCGTACGAAAATAGCACCGTAAATCCGTTATATTCAACACCTACAGTTGGGATGATATCACGTACAACCCTCAACCATAATCCTCCATATAGTTTAACTGGTGCCGTTCCAAATACAAGGTTTGCTCCTAGTATTGTTTCATTTACGCCAGCTTGTGTAATGAAATAAACTTCTGGTTTAATAAGCATATTGTCATTTATAAGATGTTGTGCTGTGGCATGACCAATATACTTACGGCTTAACTTATTGGAGCTTTGGCCATAGAAAGATTCTTTTGGAGTATTAATGTGACTAACACTGGCACCAACTTCATACATCCATCTTCCATTTACCATATGGTGCACTGACAGTCCAAGATTAAAGTCTACATAAAAAATTGAGGAATTTGTAATTCTGGACAAGTCCTGTGAACTTCCCAATAAAAACTGCAAAGATGTTGGATCCCATTCATCCCCATAAATCAAATTATTTTTATTGATACTGCGATTTGTAGCTCCAACACCAACTCCTAAACTTCCATAGAGAGAATTATCAGCGTTAAACCCCTGGCTATATGCTCCAAAAAACATACCCTGTACTTTTTTCAGATCACCATATCCAGCGTTGTCATAATAAATATGTGTACCCAGACCAAACCATCCCCGTCCTCTTAAAAATTCAGGGTAAAGTCGGGTATCGCCCCATGCAGTGTAGGTTTCAAAGGGTACTGTAAAACTGGCTGCCTGTTGTCGGTAATTTACAGCTGCCCTGAAATCACATTCATGGTTTCCGGTAAATGCCGGGTTTACATATAATGGTGTTGCATACATTTGGGAATAATGTACGTCTTGAGCATTTAATA
>DAOVYU010000016.1 GCA_030635465.1 Bacteroidales bacterium
GGTAAAATAACTGCTAATGCAGTTAGGGTACCTACTGCTAATGTTTCTCTGGCGATCTTATCTCTTTCATTAAAAAAGACTACTTCGCGTGAAGAAGTCATTGAAATATTAAGACATGCAGCTTTACGAGGTGATTTTGTTGAACAAATCAGGTTTTCAGCTTCCAACGAATCTGTCTCTTCTGATTTTATTGGAGATCCGGTAGCTAGTATCTTTGACAGTCCTGCAACCCTGGTTTCTGACGATGGTAAAAATGTCCAACTCTACCTTTGGTACGATAATGAATTTGGATATACCATGCAGGTAATTCGTCTTTCAAGGTATTTTGCAAAAGTTAAAAGATATACATATTACTAATAAAGTATAAGAATTATTATAATGGGCTTTCCCTAAAGATTGCCCATTTTTTATTTTTACTTCATGGTTTAAACAATTAATCAGATATTTGCATAAACAACAAAGGAAATAAAAATGGCCCGAACAAAATACATTTTCGTAGTTGGTGGTGTTGTGTCTTCACTGGGAAAAGGGATTATATCAGCCTCATTGGCAAAATTATTACAATCAAGGGGATTTTCTGTTGCATTGCAGAAACTAGATCCTTATATCAATGTTGATCCTGGAACACTAAACCCGTATGAGCATGGCGAATGTTATGTAACAGAAGATGGAGCTGAAACTGATCTTGATTTGGGCCACTATGAGCGGTTTTCAAATGTTCCTACTTCACAAGCAAATAATGTGACAACAGGCAGTGTTTATAAAACTGTTATAGAAAAAGAACGAAAAGGAGATTACCTCGGTCATACAGTTCAGGTCATTCCACACATCACAGATGAGATTAAACGAAGAATTAAAATCCTGGGTAAAACAGGCAAATATGATTTTGTAATAACAGAAATTGGTGGAACTGTTGGTGATATTGAATCTTTACCATATATAGAAACCGTTCGTCAGATGCGATGGGAAATGGGAAGGGATTGTGCAGTCATTCACTTGACACTTGTCCCCTATTTAGCAGCAGCAGGCGAATTGAAGACAAAACCCACTCAACACTCTGTTAAGACCTTACTGGAATCAGGAGTTCAACCTGACATTATTGTTTGCCGGACTGAAAGACCTCTATACAATGGATTAAAGGATAAAATAGCCAAGTTCTGTAATGTTGAACCCTCATCTGTTATTGAAGCCAGGGATGCTGAAACCATTTATGAGGTTCCATTGATGATGCGGGAAGAAAACCTGGATACTGAAATATTGAGAAAAACGATGATGCCACTTGATAATTCACCGGATTTACAAAAATGGGAGGAGTTCTTATACAAACTTAAAAATCCTTCAGATGAAGTCACCATTGGTTTAGTTGGTAAATATGTGGAGCTGAAAGATGCCTACAAATCCATCAATGAGTCTTTTGTGCATGCAAGTGCAGCCAACGAGTGTAAAGTCAATGTAAAGTTGATCCATTCAGAACATATAAATAAAAAGAATGGAGCCGAAATTTTAAAAGGTTTAAATGGAATTCTTGTGGCACCTGGTTTTGGTGAAAGGGGAATTGAAGGTAAAATTGAAGCCATTAAATTTGCCAGGGAAAACAAAATCCCATTTTTGGGTGTTTGCTTAGGAATGCAATGTGCCGTTATAGAATTTGGCCGTAATGTAATTGGATATAAAAGTGCCCATTCTACAGAAATGAATCTCGACACAAAATATCCAGTCATTGATTTAATGGAAGAACAAAAGAAAATTAAAGGAATGGGTGGCACCATGCGCCTGGGGAAATATCCTTGTAAAGTTAAAAAATCAACTAATGTTTACAATATCTACCAAACCCTGAATGTATCTGAACGACATCGGCATCGGTATGAATTTAACAATGAATACCTGGAGGAATATGAAAATGCAGGGATGACTGCGGCTGGTATTAATCCCAATGAAAATCTTGTTGAGATTATGGAAATTAAAGACCATCCGTGGTTTATAGGTGTACAATTTCATCCTGAATACAAGAGTACTGTTGCCAAACCTCATCCGCTTTTTGTTGACTTTGTCAGAGCCACTTTAGAAAATAAGAAAAACTATACAGTATGAAAAAATTATTTATCATCTTATCATTGCTTATTTCCTTTACTTCATGCGAGGACACAGATGATATAATTGATATTATAGAAAATGTTGGGCTTACTGAAGCAGAAGTTATTGAAGGGCTTAAAGAAGCTCTAAAAGTTGGTACTGATACTGCTGTTACTACAGTTTCTAAGGTAGATGGATATTTTCTTGATGAATTGATAAAGATATATTTACCTCCTGAAGCTGATATATTGGTTGAAAATACAAATAATCCATTATTATCAACTTTGGGTGTTGATGATTTTATCGAAGATATGATATTGAAACTGAACCGTGCTGCAGAAGATGCTGCTACAGAAGCAACACCCATTTTTATTGATGCCATAACTGAGATGACCATACAGGATGCTTTTGATATTTTAAATGGCTCGGATACTTCTGCTACTCATTATCTACGTGAAAAAACTTTTACCGACCTCCAGGAAGCTTTCCAACCCAAAATAGCTACTTCATTGAACAAGCCATTGGTTGCCGGAATTTCAGCGGCCGAAACCTGGAATAGTTTTACTATTTTATACAATGATATAGCTAATTCACTGGTAGGACAGTTAGCAGGTCTTACACCAGTAAATACAGAACTGGATGAATATGTTACCACCAAAGGCTTACAGGGATTATTTGTTAAAGTAGCTGACGAAGAAATTGCCATCCGTAATGATGCTTTGGCCCGTGTAACTGATATCTTAGAAAAGGTGTTTGGTGGAAATTAATTCTCCACAGAATAGTTTATTTTAAGTAGCAATTTTATTCGATTCCAGCAAAATGTTTCATAAACTGCACACGTTCATAAGCAGCAGGATTTTCAGTTTCTTTATAGCTCATTTTACCAATAAACTTATCAGTGGTGGCAAAGTTATGCTTATCCATCCAGCTATCCACAAATTTTATCATTTCCGGGATAACTCCGGTACCATTTTTATATAGCGTAGAAGTTATTTGAACTGCTTTGGCCCCGGCAAGGAGTTGCTTCACCACACCTGCACCATCATGTACACCAGTTGAAGCCGCAATATCGCAATGAAGCCTGTCGGATAACATAGCCACCCATCTAAGAGAAATGGCTATTTCTTCAGGTGTGCTAAATACATGGGATGCAGTTACTTCAAATTTATCAATATCAATATCCGGTGAAAAGAACCTGTTAAAAAGAACCATTCCTTTAATTCCGGTCCATGATAATTTTAATGCAGTCTTTGCTAAACCCGAAAAATAATAGCTGATTTTTAAAGCTACCGGGATGGAGACTTCCTTAATAATAGCCATAGCAATATCGAAGTAAACCTGTTCATTTTGTTCAGAATTTCTTTTGGGGTCAGATGGAAGTATAAAAACATTCAACTCCAAAGCATCTGCACCTGCTTCCTGCATTTTCCTGGCAAATGAAATCCATTCAGAGGAAGAAACACAGTTTATACTGGCAATGACCGGTATTTCAACCGAACTCTTACAATTTCTGATTAATTCAAGATATTCAGAAACTGAATTATCCCTGGTATAATTACTGATATAATCCTCAGCTTCCGGATATCCATACATCGAGTCACTTTGGGTAACCGATTTATGAATCTGAAAATTAATTTGTTCCTCAAATAAGGACTTCAGAACTACAGCTCCAGCACCAAGTTTTTCAATTTCTTTAACTTTCTCTACTGTATTGGTTAATCCTGAACTACCAACAATAATGGGATTTTTAAGCTCTAATCCCATATATTTGACTCGTAAATCTGCCATGCTTTACAATTATAATTTTGGTGTTTAAAGGTAACAAATTTATATATTCATTTTTGATTAAACGATATGATTGGTTCTTTTTTAACCATTGAACACTTAATATGTAAAGAATCTTAATTACACAAAATCTGAAAACCCTGATTGTATATTAATGAATACCTAAATTCGTGATAAAAATTAATTAATTTTGCCGCTCAAATTTTCTAGTGAATGTTTACATTATATAAAAAGGAAATCAACAGTTTTTTAAATTCCATTTTGGGATATGTTGTAATTGCTGTTTTCCTGATTGTAAATGGTTTGTTTCTATGGGTATTTCCATTAGAGTCAAATATTATGGATTTTGGATATGCCAATTTAGATGGATTGTTTCTACTGGCTCCATTTGTTTTTCTATTTCTTATCCCAGCTATCACCATGCGTTTTTTCGCTGATGAGAAAAAAAGTGGGACAATCGAATTGCTAATGACAAAACCATTGACTGACTTGCAGGTGATATTAGCGAAATATTTTGCAGGATTGTCGCTGGTGATCATTTCCTTAATTCCCACTTTAATATACTTTGTATCGGTATATCAACTGGGATTCCCATCAGGCAATATGGATGTGGGAGGTACTTGGGGATCATATATCGGATTATTTTTTCTAAGTGCATCTTTTGTTGCTATAGGACTTTTTGCTTCTTCATTAACGGATAATCAGATCATTTCATTTATTCTGGCTGCTATGATTTGTGGCTTTATTTATATTGGATTTGAATTTATTTATAGTCTTGATTTGTTTGGAAATATTGACCTTTTCATAAAATCATTGGGTATCAGTTCTCATTATTCATATATGAGTAAGGGGGTTATTGACACCAGGGATCTATTATACTTTTTAAGCCTTATTTCATTGTTTATCATTTTAACTAAAATATCATTGGAAAGCAGAAAATGGTAAATAATTGACATCAATGAATAATTATTGAAGTAGAATATATTGGAAAATAAAAGAAAAAATATTAAACGTAATAACCTCATCCAATTGGGATTTGGATTAATTATTATTCTTTTATTGAATGTGATTGGAAATTACATTTTTACCCGATTTGACCTTACAGCCGAGAAGCGTTACTCCTTATCACAGCCCACAAAACTAATGCTGAAAAACCTTGATGATATTGTTTACTTTCAAATATATCTTGAAGGAGAATTCCCAGCTGGATTTAAACGATTACAACGGGAAACACGTGAGATGCTTGATCAATTCAGGGCATATTCCGAAAATATCCAATATGAATTTATCAACCCTTCGGCCAGTACTGATCCCAAAGAAAGAAATGATGTATATCAGTTGTTAATGGAAAGGGGATTAAGCCCTACTGATCTGCAGGTTAAAACAAATGAGGGTTCAAGTCAACAAATCATTTTCCCTGGAGCCATTGTTTCGTACAAAGGAAAGGATTTACCCATTGAATTATTAATGAGTCAAATGGGTACTCCACCTGAGGAGGTTTTGAATAATTCTATTCAAAATCTGGAGTTTAATTTAGCAAATACCATTCGAAAACTAAGTGTACTCAGAAAACCCAAAGTGGCTTTTATTGAAGGTCATGGTGAATTGAGCATAATGGAAACTGCTGATATTGCTTATGCTTTAAGTGAATATTATTCAATTGAAAGAGTAGAAGTAGCAGGCCAGCTTAACAGCCTTACTGAACGAAAAAACCTGGATAGTACGCGAACCAGCATTCGGAATAAATTTGATGCCATCATCATAGCCAAACCGGATACAGTATTTGATGAAAAAGATAAATTTATCATCGACCAATTTATTATGAGAGGTGGTAAAGTATTGTGGATGATCGATCCGGTATTCGCCAGTATGGATAGTATTCAATTTTCGGATGCCACAGTTGGAGTAATTAATGAACTAAATCTTACAGACCAATTATTTAACTATGGTGTCAGGCTAAATACAAACCTGGTGATGGATATAAGTGCTTTACCAATTCCATTAAAAACAGGAGATATGGGAGGTGCTCCGCAAATTGAATTTTTCCCATGGTACTATTTCCCAGTACTTAACCCTTTACAAGATCATCCGATTGTAAAAAACCTGAATGCCATTAAAACCGAATTTATCAGTAGTATTGATACTCTGGATAATAAAGGAATACAAAAGACTATTTTACTCACTTCATCACAGTATTCAAGAACAGTTAATACCCCAGTTTTAATTAGCCTGGAAATTTTGCAAAAAGAACCTGACAAAAGATTATATAATAAACATCATATTCCTGTTGCAGTATTGCTTGAAGGAAAATTTCAATCACTATTCTGGAACCGGATTCCACCTGAAATCCGTGATAATAAAGATATCGGATTTATAGCTTCAAGTGAGCCTGGAAAAATGATTATTGTAGGTGATGGAGATATCATTAAAAACCAGATCCGAAATCAAGATTCTCAGCAATCGCCCTATCCACTGGGTTATGACAGGTATACAGGTCAAACATTTGGCAACAAGGAGTTTATTTTAAACGCCATGAATTATTTGATTGATGAAAATGGATTAATTTCAATTCGGTCACGGGAATTAAAATTAAGATTGCTCGATCGAACAAAGATCAAAGAGAATAAATTATTCTGGCAATTAGTAAATACTGTATTCCCTGTTGTTCTGATAATTATCATGGGTATTATTTTATATTACCTGCGAAGAAAGAAATACGCTTAAATTATAGAACAGTATGAAACGAAAGCATTTAATTATATTATTCCTGATTATAATACTGGTAATTGTAGCTTTGTTTTTAGTTTTTAACAGAGGTACAGGAACTTTTAAAAGTCATACAAATGATTTTGCTGTAAAAGATACAGCCACCATTACAAAAGTTTTCCTGGCAGATAAAAAAAATCAAACTGTCCTGCTGGAAAGACTTGGTGTTGGAGATTGGTTGTTGAACGGAAACTATAAGGCACGCAATTCAGGAGTTAAATTACTATTTGAAACATTCATGCACCTGGTGCCAAAATTTCCGGTACCTAAATCCGGGCATGATGTAATAGTAGCTCAATTGGCTACCACATCAATTAAAGTTGAAATCTATCAGCAGGTTTACCGGGTAGATTTATTTGACATAAAGCTTTTTCCTCATGAAAAGCTTACTAAAACTTATTTTGTTGGTGGAGCCACCCAGGATAATATGGGAACATTTATGTTGATGGATGGTGCAGATGTACCATTTGTGGTTCAGTTGCTGGGTTTCAGAGGTTATGTCGCTCCACGATATTCAACCCTTGAAAAAGATTGGCGTGACCATACTGTTTTCAGAAATAACCTTGCCGATATCAAGCAAGTGATCATGGAAATCCCTGCTGAACCAGAAAACTCCTATAAAATATTAAAAGAAAACAGAAACTTGCATCTGGTTAATTTTGAGACGAATGAAGTCCTGCCGGAATATGATACGTTACGTTTATTAAATTTTTTAACTGCTTTTGCAGATATCCGGTATGAAGCATTGTTGAATGACATGGATTCCCATAGAAAAGATTCTATTATCAATTTAACTCCAAAAAATATTCTCACAGTTATTGATTCTAAAGGTGACAGCACTACGATTATCACTTTTTTTAAACCAAATGACAGTAAGGCATTTGATATGAAGGGCAAGTTGTATGTGCATGACCTGGATCGACTATACGCACTGATAAATAACAAAAGGGATTTTGTTTTAATCCAGTATTATGTGTTTGATAAAGTACTGAGGCCGTTGCCATATTTTATTATTCCGGAAGATTAAACAGGGTCAACATCTATAATAATTCTCACAGACTTATAGGATGATTCTTTTTTAAACGAATCAACAATAGAAATAATGTCTTGTTTGTAAGTGACGAGGTGCTCATCCCTTTCTAATTTTACAAGCACGTTTTTTATATAAAAATTTTTTATCCGCGCGACCAATGGATATTCAGGTCCCAGAACACGTTTACCCAATTTATTGCGTAACAAAATTGTAAAGTCCTTTGCTGCTTCATTCAGCAAACGGGAATCTCTATGTTTTAAATGAATGCTGATAAGCCTGTAAAATGGTGGATATTTAAAATTCCTTCGTTCCAGTATCTGGCTGCTGTACATTGATTGATAGTCGTGATCAATCACATCCCGAATTACCGAATGATACGGATTCCATGATTGAATAATAACTTTTCCACGTTTATTTTTCCTGCCAGCACGACCACTTACCTGGGCCATTAACTGAAAACTTCTTTCATAGGATCTGAAATCAGGAAAGTGAATCATATTATCAGCATTTAAAATTCCAACAACACTTACATTGTCAAAATCAAGGCCTTTAGTCACCATCTGTGTACCAACTAAAATTTCAATTCTCCCTTCTTCAAAATCATTGATAATACTTTGATAAGCATGTTTCGACCGGGTAGTATCCAAATCCATCCTTTTGATCCTGGCATCAGGGAAAAATATTTCCAATTCATCTTCCACTTTTTCTGTACCAAAACCTTTCATTTGAATGTGGGTACTACCACAAGAATCACATCTCTCAGGCACTTTTCGGGAATACCCACAATAGTGACACTTTAACAGATTAATTTGTTTGTGATAAATTAATGTCACATCACAGTTTTTACATTCCGGCATCCAGTTGCAGGTTTCACACTCCAACCTGAGCGAAAAACCTCTTCTATTCTGGAATAAAATTACTTGCTTTTTTTCCTGAAGTGCTTCAGTAATATAGTTGAGCAAAAAAGATGAAAAATGAGATTTCATGGTTTTTTGCCTGGTTTCCTTCTTAACATCAGCTACCAGAATTTCAGGCATTTGAATATCTCCATAACGTTGGTTCAATTCAATTAGGTCATATTTACCAATTTTGGTATTGTAATAACTTTCAACAGAAGGTGTTGCAGATCCCAATAACACATTTGCCTTGTGCTGAATACCCAAATAAACAGCTGCATCCCTTGCATTATACCGTGGTGCCGGATCGAATTGTTTGTAAGAGTAATCATGCTCCTCATCAATGATGATCAATCCAAGGTTTTTATAAGGTAAAAACAATGCTGACCGCGGACCCAAAATAATCTGGTAATTTGTTTTTTTTACATCACTTTGTAATACACTATTCCATACTTCAACACGTTCATTCTCATTATATCTAGAATGGTATACTCCCACTTTATTCCCAAAATATTTCCTTAAACGGTTTATGATCTGTGTAGTAAGAGCAATCTCTGGTAACAAATACAAAACCTGCTTTCCCTTGTCCAGCACCAGTTGGATAAGCTTTATATAGATTTCAGTTTTTCCACTTGAGGTTACTCCATGAAGTAAGGCTACATTATTTAAATTAAAGGACTGCTCGATCTGATCAAAGGCAGTTTGCTGATAATCGTTTAATTTAATGTCTTCCGGTAAATTTGTAGCAACAGATTCCTCAAGCCTACTGGTAGTTTTTCTATAAACCTCCAATATGCCTTTTTTCTTCAGGCTGTTTATGGTACTGACAGTGAATTTAGGATTTTTAGTCAACTTGGTTTGTTTGACTTCTTTTTCTTGTTGATGTCCAAAGTTCGACAAACTGATGATTGTCATCAGAACTTCAAGCTGCCTGTAAGCTCTCTTTTCAAGCTGACTAAATACTTCCTGTAATTTTTTATCATCATGGTATGCTTTTGCAATTTTTACAAAAGTCTCTTTTCTTGGCTTGTACCTTTCCTTGAGCTCTTCTTCAACAACAACAATATTTTTTTCGATCAATCCCTTGATAACAGGTATTACCTTTTTCTGTTCTATTATGTTCTCAATTTCAGTAAGGGTTAGCTTTTTTTGGATATCCAGGGCCTCAACAATCAGAAACTCTTTTTCATTCAAACCATCAACATTTTTATCAAATCCTGGATTTAAAACTATAGAAGTTTCGCTGGCAAGTTTAAGTGCTGAAGGTATGGCAACATTCATCACTTCACCAGGTTCACACATATAGTAGGATGACATCCAATTCCAGAATTTGAATTGGACACCTGTCATTATCAGATTTTGATCCAGTACAGAAAGAATGTACTTTACTGAATAATTATTAAGAGGAACTTCATGAACATTTGCAACAATGGCAGTATAAATCTTCTTTTTCCCAAATTGAACAACAACCCGTTTCCATTTTGTTACCTGGTTGTTTAGCTCATAGGGCACTCTGTAAGTAAAAAGCCCGGGAACTGGTAAGGGCAAAATAACATCTACAAATAGTGTGACCCTGTTCATGCGAGTAATTACGTTGATAATATTTTTGCCATCTTCAACATTTCACCTCTCACCATTTTATGTTGTTTTATGGCTTTCTCAAAAGGTATATATACTACATCCTTGTTA
>DAOVYU010000259.1 GCA_030635465.1 Bacteroidales bacterium
CAGGATTTATATAACCCTTATCCTGCTGAACATTTCGATATTTATAAGTACAGCCCTACTGTTGCCTTATTTATGGCTCCTTTGACCTATTTACCTGATGTTGTAGGATTGATTATATGGAACCTCATCAATGCTTTTGTTTTCCTGATTGCCATATGGAATTTACCTTTTAAGAATGACAAAGTTAAAATATGGTTATTGGGATTTGTACTATTGGCATTCATCACATCTATGCAGAATTTTCAAAGCAATGCACTAATTGCAGGATTGATCATTTTGGGGTTTAGTTTTGCTGAAAAACAAAAAATATGGCTGGCTGTACTGTTGATAAGCTTTACTTTTTTTATCAAGATTTTTGGAATTGTAGGACTGGCGATATTTATTTTTTATAAAAATAAGTGGAAAACAGCATTATACATATTACTTTCTTTTTTGATTCTTACCATTTTGCCTTTGATTGTAATTCCAACCCATCAATTATTTGAATTGTATAAAAGTTGGTTTGCAATGTTACAGGCAGATCATTCTACTTCTTATGGATATTCGATTGCTGGTATAATAAGCTCATGGTTTGGTTTGGTGGATGTAAAAAATTGGGTGTTGATCTTCGGGATTATCAGTTTCTTTATCCCATTCATTAAAGTTAGCAGGTATAAAAATCCATTGTTTAGGTTATGGATACTAGCCTACATTTTAATCTGGATTGTGATATTTAACCATAAAGCTGAATCACCAACATTTATAATAGCAGTAACAGGTGTAGCGATCTGGTATTTCTCACAGAAAAGAAATTTGCCAAACCTTATTTTACTTATTTTAACTTTCTTATTCACTATACTTTCCCCAACGGATTTATTTCCTGCTATGATCCGTAAAGAGTTTATTCAGCCATACTCTATCATGGCATTACCCTGCTTATTGGTTTGGATTAAATTGCTAATCGATTTTTTAAGACTGGATTTTACGAAAATTCAGTCTAATATAATTGTCTGAGTTTCTTTTGGTTAATTCTCAATACCTCATAAATCAAGAAACTAAAGACTATCAGGTATTCAATAAAAATCAACCAGTAATTTTCCTGAAAGGGAACGTTTCCATAAGCTGAATAGGAAAGCATAACCACTAAACTCCAAACAATAACAAACCTAAATGGGGTGAAAATAGAAATGATTAAAGGAATAGCTATATACCAGGGGTGTACTGTAGTAGATAAAAAGTAATAGAAAGAGATTGTGAAAAGCATTGATACTAATAATCTTCGGGGATTTTGATTTTTGGGAATGATTGAAAGTAGCAAGACAATAATAAAAACGGATAGGCCCAACAAAGGGCCCACTTTTTGAATGATATTCCAACCTTTCACCTCAAAGCCAATCCAACGAATGACATAATAAAAGCTTGCATTGAATTCAAATTTTCTAAAATATAAATCAATGCTCGATGTGAAATTTTCCATTAGCCCGGAACTTAAAAAAGGGGTGACGAGTAAGATTGAAATGATTCCGGTAACAATTAAATATTTTAAGCTACTAATCTGTCCGAGCTTTTTCAAAAACAATGGAATGAAAATTAAAGGAATAAGTTTAACCGATATGGAAAATGCCATCCATATTGCTGATTTAAGAAGCTTATCATTTAACAAGAAATATATTGCCAACATTAAAAAAAAAATTGTAACCCCTTCAAAGTGAAGATTGCCTGTTAATTCGATAATGATAAATGGATTTAGTGCAAACAACATAATATTTGATTCAGGAAGGCTCAATTTTCTCAATATTTTTCTACCGATGATAATTGTTCCAACATCAGCCAGGATTATAAAAATCCTTAAAATGATTACACTTCCATAAATACTTTGTGGTGATAGCAAGGCTGCAATAAAGAAGAAGAATTGATTTAATGGTGGATAGCAAGTATAATTCCCAATGGATAAGTTTCCCTGACCAGTATATAGTTCTTGTGCATCTTTTCCTAATAGTAAAAAATTACCCGTATTTATAAACTCATTTGGAAGACTTAAATATGGATTTAAACCCAGGTTAATTAATCTTCCATCCCATATGAACCGATAAAAATCATTTGACAGGTTTGGAATGGCAAAAAGCAAGATTAACCTCAGAATAATGGATAAATTTAAAGTGAATGAAAAACTAACCTTTTCTTTTTGAGAATTATAGAATAAAAGAAAAGCGGTAAAAACAATAGCATATAAACCAATGAATTGGTAAAACTGCTCCCTGTTTGTAAAGTAACCAATTAGAATATAGCAAGTTATTGAAACTAGTAAAAGGAAATATTGTAGTGTGTGCTTTTTCAATGGTTGGTTAATTTACTTGTCGAACAGATAACCAGAAAACAAATCCGAATCCCCAAAACAGCATAATATGAAATGGTAATAAACCATAGTCATTTAACAAGAACGCACTGATTATTCCAAATAAAAAATACAGGGTCATCATTCCCTCTAAAATTGTTATGGTATTGATATTGCTTACCAGGTATTTATTTCCTTTCCATTTATCTTTATCAGTAACAATGTTAAATTTTGGTGTGCGAATGAAAGAACTCTTTTTTCCCATGTATCCTTCCATAACAGCAATAGAATTATGTAATGATAATCCCATGGAACTGGAAAGGAATAAGATAAAATTGGAGAAAAATCCGTTAATATTTGTAAATACATTCTTGGATTTGTCCTGATAAGAGGTCCAGTAAAATATCATTAACATGGCTGTACAAATCAGGAAGATACTACTGATATTAAAAAGCATATACAATTCGGGGCGGTTGTATTTTACGTATAAAATAGGGACACTGAAAAAAGCAGTGGCAAACACACATAAAAAAATGGCACTATTGAAAAGATGAAAAATTCCATGAATTTTTGTTTTGAAAGAAACATTTTTATTTTTCAAAATTCGAGATCTCATTTTAACAAAATTTTCAGCTCCTCCTTTTGTCCACCTGAATTGCTGATTTTTTAGTGCACTCATAACAACTGGTAATTCAGCATCAGTTACAACATTTTCCAGAAATTTAAATTTCCAGCCTTTCAATTGTGCACGATAACTCAAATCAAGATCCTCGGTTAAAGTATCATGTTCCCATCCTCCTGCATCTTCAATGCATTCTTTTCTCCAAACGCCTGCAGTTCCATTAAAATTAATAAAATGTCCTCCTTGATTTCTACCTAGTTGTTCAACTGTAAAATGGGCATCTAACCCAAATGCTTGTAGCCTGGTAAGTAATGAATAGTTTTTATTAATATGCCCCCATCGTGTTTGAACCACCCCGATTTGATCATCTTCGAAAAATGGAATTGTCTTTAAGAGAAAATCCGGGTCAGGTATAAAATCTGCATCAAAAATGACAATAAATTCTCCCTTAGCCATTTTTAAGCCATATTCCAATGCTCCAGCCTTAAATCCGATTCTGTCATTACGTCGAATGTGTTTTATGTCGATCCCTCTTTCTTTTATCTCAGTGACTTTGTCAGCTGTAATCTTGATGCTTTCATCTGTGGAATCATCCAATACCTGGATTTCAAACTTGTCATTTGGATAATTAAATTTGGCTATAGTATCAATTAAACGCTCAACAACATAAAGCTCGTTGTAAACAGGTAATTGAATTGTGATAAAAGGAATATTTGTTTTATGAAGATCCAACAAAGCAATTGATTGTTTTTGCTGTTCTTTGATGCCCTTCTTGTAACTAATAACGAGCGTCATTTGCATAATGCTGTATACAAATATGAGCAACA
>DAOVYU010000370.1 GCA_030635465.1 Bacteroidales bacterium
GACTTTATTTTCTGGTATGTTTTTTAGATCAATACATACATTAACTTTCCCGGTAGCTAATTGTAAAACTTCAAATAAAGACGGGATTTTTTCATGGTTAAATTCTGAACCAAACTTTGATGCATAACCTGCTGAAAGATTTTTTAGTTGTTTATATGTAAATTCAATCACCTTCCCTGATCCACTGGTGGTTCTGTCGAGTGTTTCATCATGGATTACCATTACGGAATCATCCTTCGATAAACGAATATCCACTTCAACGCACTGTACTCCAAAATCAATGGCTTTTGAAAATGCAGCCAGTGTATTTTCCGGTGCAATGGAAGATGCGCCTCTGTGTGCAATTATTTTTCCCTGTGTAAATCCGGATAAGACAATAAGCACGAAAGATATAATAGCTATGAGACTTTTGCAGAACTCCTTTTTTGTCATCCTTGAGCGGAGCGAAGGATCTATTATCCTATTATTAATCAACATCTTGAGATTCTTCACAGAGTTCAGAATGACAAATTTCTCTGAGTTTTGCAAAGCTTTTGCTAAATGTTTTACCGCCAACTTCATTTTTTAGATCCCATTGTTTTAATTTTTAACCCGATCCCCAATTTAATCATTAGGCTCAAATCAGTAAAATTTCCATAATCGCTGAACCATGACTTTTCTATCCCTGCTGCTATCTGCTGGTTCAAAAACAAATTATCGTTGAAATAAATATTAAATCCATAACCAAGCAGATTGTGTAAAGAAAATCCTCTGATGGTAGAATTGCTATACAAGTTTCTTGAATTGGCCTGCATCAAGTAGATAAAATACAAATCAAAAACCGGTTTGAATTTATTGGGGTAAAATTTATAACCGGTACTAATCCCATAGTTTGTAATGTGATTGGAAGAAATAGGAAATAAAAATCCAATAAAAGGTTCATGTTTTTTTAAAGTAAAGTTACATGTTAAATGGATATTAAATTCTTCAAGGTAATTATATGATGCAGTTACCTCACTTTTGATCTCTTTTGCTCTGATTTGTTGACCTGACACCAAATCTGGAGAACACAATAGAGTATAGATCATCCCTCCTAAAAGGAAAATAAATTTATGACGGTCAAAAAAATCTAATGTTTTGATATAGCAATGAGGTTTCAAATTTTGTTTAAAATGTAAATATAATACCAATTAAAAATCTTTGGAATATAATTTTCAGCTTTTATGGCGAAAAACTTCAATTACCAGAAATGTAAAAACTCCCAAACTTTCTTTAAATTTGCATTCCTTAGATGATTGAAAAACAAAAGTAAAGATGCAGAAAATAGAAGCATATAAACCAAAAAATCATATCCGGATTGTAACAGCAGCCTCTTTATTCGATGGCCATGATGCCGCCATTAATATCATGCGCAGGATCATACAATCAACTGGCGTGGAGGTTATTCACCTTGGGCATAACCGTTCGGTGCTGGAAATTGTAAATTGTGCTCAACAAGAAGATGCCCAGGCCATTTCAATAACATCCTATCAGGGTGGCCATATTGAGTTTTTCAAGTATATGCATGATTTGCTTCAGGAGCGAGGTTGTGGACATATTAAAATTTTTGGTGGTGGTGGTGGTGTAATCCTTCCTGAGGAACAAAAAGAACTTCAGGAATATGGCATCGATCGGATTTATTCACCCGATGATGGTCGCGAAATGGGACTTCAGGGAATGATCAATGATCTGGTTCAACAATCAGATTTTCCAACTGGAAAAAATGTCAACGGGGCGGTAAAAGAGATTGTAAATAAAGATGTGAATGCCATTGCCCGATTAATATCTGCTTGCGAAAACAATCCTGAAAATGTCAGTGATGTTTTGGAGCAACTAAAGAAAAAAAGTAAGAAGTCTCCTGTTGTTGGGATAACTGGAACCGGAGGGTCTGGAAAATCTTCCCTTGTGGATGAAATTGTTCGTCGTTTTCTGATGAAATTTCCAGATAAAACTATTGCTATCATTTCTGTTGATCCTTCCAAGCGTAAAACTGGTGGTGCTTTACTGGGCGACCGGATTCGCATGAATTCTATCAATGACGACAGAGTATATATGCGCTCACTGGCTACTCGACAATCCAATCTGGCTATGTCGAAATATGTTAAAGATGCTGAATCCATTGTTCAAGCAGCAGGTTATGACCTAATTATATTGGAAACATCTGGAATCGGACAATCAGATACAGAAATCATTGATCACAGTGACTTGTCTTTGTATGTTATGACACCTGAATATGGAGCTGCTACCCAACTGGAAAAAATTGATATGCTTGATTTTGCAGATTTGATTTCCATTAATAAGTTTGATAAACGAGGAGCACTGGATGCATTAAGAGATGTAAAAAAACAATACCAGCGCAATCATCAGTTTTGGGATAAAAAGGCAGATGAAATGCCAGTATATGGAACGACAGCCTCCCAATTTAATGACCCAGGAGTAAATCACCTTTTTGATGCCCTTGTTGATAAAATCAAGGAAAAAACAGGGGTTATCTTTAAGTCAAATGTTAAAGAAAAGGAAGAACCTTCTGAAAAGATTCTTATAATTCCCAATAATCGGACACGTTATTTGTCAGAAATTTCTGAAACGGTCCGTAACTATAATCAATGGACAGAAAAACAAGCAGATATTGCGCGTAAATTGTTTGCCATTGACGAAACGCTAAAAACATTAAAAGATTCGGGCGTTGAAAATAAGCCAACACTTGATACCCTAAAGGATCAATATAAAGCTGTGGATCCTGATTTAGATCGTTATAACAAAGATATCATTGACAATTGGGAAGAGAAAGTAAAGTCATACAATTCAAAGTATTTTGTATTTAAGGTAAGGGGTAAAGAATTTAAGCTAGCAACA
>DAOVYU010000056.1 GCA_030635465.1 Bacteroidales bacterium
AATTTCTCCTATAATATTGATTATTTTGCCCGCCAACATGGCCTTAAAATATTCCTCACCCATTTTGTCCGGTTTAATTGAGCACCGGAGGTCGGGGGGGAAAGCATGGGATAGCAGATCAAGCAATACGCTCTTGCCATTATTTCCTGAACCTAAAAGCAGCACTGCTTTTTGCAGCGATGAGCTCATGCATCCGATCAATAATGCCCCAATAATTTCCTGCAGTAATAATTGCTGCGGCTTGTCCAAAGCATAGTCCAAATATGTCTGAAAAAGCACCGCTTTTTCAGAACAATATGGATTTGCCGGGTCAATTTCCAATTTCCATCTTAACCTCATTCCAAACTACTGGTATTGGTTTCTACCTATAAAATGATAAGCCCCTTTGCTGTAATTCATAGCATAATATTTCCTCATAAACTGATTCCAGCAAGCCCGGACCAAGTTTCTTATGTATTTGAAAACAAATATCTACAACTATGGTTGCTATTTCATTTTCATGCATTCTGTTTTATTTTTCTTTGCGTCGCTGCGCCTTTGCGAGAGTAATTATTACTCCCAGAGAGGCTAAGTTGCAGAGATAATTATACAATTAATCTTTCTTTAAAAGGCAAGAAAGTCATAAAATCTGCATGGTGAACAACATATGCTTCTGTAGTTCTTTTTACCATATTGCCTTCACCTGCATGGGTAGCAATAATATGGCAAACCTCCGCTGGAACGCCGCATTCTTCAGCTAATGAAACGCCACTAAAAGGATGCCTTAGATATTTACCATAAGTTCCTTGAATCGCTTTTCCATTTTCGTCCAAAACATATTCTAATAATTTAGCAACATCAGCTAAAATTGCTCCTGCTATTAAAACATCCATATTGCAGGTTAGTTCACCATGATACATATCATTAATTTTTTGTCCTGCATCACGAGCAATATGAACAACAGACCTTTTATGATCCATAAAAGTTACTTTCAGATCCGGACCACACAACAATGTAAATGGAATTCTGTTTAAGTCGTCAGGTGTTAAAACACTTCTTTCCAAAGCCAGCTCCCAGGTTTTTGCAGTTTGTCCTTTAAGTATCTCATCCTGAATCCAGTCGAGCTCTGGCCAGAGTTCTTTTACTTCTTTATTCATTTTTAAATGCTTTTAATCTCAATTAAAAAAAACAGAAAAGTGATTAATAAATAAACTTATCGGGTCCCTATTCATTAATCACGATTCACTAATATTTAAAGTTTTGCAATTACTTCATCTGCCATTTGTATTGTTGAAGCAGCTCCTTTTGCTACCACATCTTCTCTCCCTGCCATTTTCATCATGTCGTAAGTTCTAACTTTACCTTCAGCAATTACTTGTGCTACAGCTTTACGAATTTTTTCTGCTATATCATTTTCATCAATAAAATCGAGCATCATACACGCCGATTCAATCATTGCAATTGGATTTACAATCGATGTTCCATAGTCAGCATATTTAGGTGCAGAACCATGAGTAGGTTCAAATACACCAATGCCACTATCTGGATTAAATTGAGCACTACAAGCAAATCCCAATCCGCCTATCAAACCTGCAAATCCATCAGAAACGATATCACCAAACATGTTTCCGGCTACAATCACACCATAGGTTTCAGGGTTTTTAGTTAACCACATCATCTGTGCATCAATGTTGGTATTCCATAATTCGATATTTGGATAATCAGCTTTTTGAATTTCCTGTGCCAGTTTATACATCATACCTGATGTTTCGCGAATCACATTTGGTTTTTCACACACTGTTACCGATTTATAACCGTATTTTGTTGCATGCTCAAAGGCTGCTCTCAAAATGCGCTCTGTATGTTTCCTTGTAAAGATTCTAGTAGAAACAGATAGTTCTTCTTTCGGACACCAATCAAAATTCTTTTTGAATTTGGGATGTGTCATCAAAGCATCATATACCTGATCTGGTGGATTGCTCCATTCAACACCGCCATATAATCCTTCAGTATTCTGACGAAAAATAGCCACATCAACAGCAGGCTCTTCAATGGCATCACCTTGTCCTCTGCGGATAAAATTCAAAGGATTACCAATGTATGATTTGCATGGACGCAAACAAATGTCTAATCCAAAATGCTGACGTAATCCAACAATCGGACTTGAATACACCAATCCTTTTTCTTTCAACTCAGGAGCCAGCTCTTCAAATGCTGCATCCTTTGGCTTGGAAGTGATAGCACCAAACAAGCCAATTTTGTGTTTTTTAATTAATTCAATAGTACGATCGGGTAATGGATTTCCCTCTTTACACCAAAATTCCCAGCCAATATCACCTTCTACATAATCTGCCTCAAAACCGGCTGCATCAAGCACTCTGATTGTTTCATCCAAGACTACTTTCCCTATGCCATCACCTGGCATTCTAACGATGGTTCTTTTTCCCATATCTATTTCTGTTTAAAACGTTTGTATAATAATTTAGATTTAATATGTAGCCGTCAAATTTACAATTTTAAAATTGCTGGCAAATATTTTTACAACTGATTTTATAACAAGTATAAATTTGGAATCAATTTAAATAATTATCGTTGGTAACAATCATATTTGAACATTCTGAATTTATAAAGGTTTATCTTTATAATCTTAGGTTTCAAATATATGATTAGACTTGTTATCTATTTGATTTTTTTCTAATTTATAACTAAATCTCTTAAATATATTTTTAGTGTAAGGACAATCTATAACTTTTGTCTAACCTAATCAAAGATAAATTTATCTTGACAGATCGAATTAAAATTTCTAGTTCTTTTATTTAAAACTAAAATCAGGTTTATTATGAAATTAAATTCTATAAAATTATTCATAACCCTTGCTATTGTTATTGTATCAATGCCAAGCTACAGTCAGTATGATTTGTTATTAAAGTTTGGAAATGTAAATATTCAGGAAAACTTATCCGATTATGTAGACAATTTTAATCCTGATCAACTTAAGATAACACAGGGGTACTATTATAAAATAGTACAATTTTATAATATTCCAACTCAATCTGAAAAAGAATTAATGAAGACTTTAGGAATGGAGTTTCTGGATTACATTCCAAATAAAGCCTACATTGTATCATTTCCTTCAAATTTTAATGCAAGAGAATTAATAGAATTTAATATTAGAAGTATTGTTGATATTTCTCCAGAATATAAACAATCTCCGACAATTTTAGATAAGGAATATCCTTCTTGGGCTATGAGGACTAACAATGAAATAGCCATCATTGTAAATTATTACTCTAATATTGATTACCAATTTGCAACTGATGCTTTGGAATCAATAATCTCCAAATCTATTCAAAACGATGTTTTAGCAAATTATCAGATCTGTCAGGTGAAAATATCAGATCTTGAGAAGATAATCGACCTGCCATATGTGAGCTATGTTGAACCACATTATCCTCCTGGAGAACCTGAAAACTACACAGGTAAAACACTTCACCAATCTAATATTTTGGATTCAGATTATGATGCTGGTCGTCATTATGACGGTACAGGAGTAAATGTCATGCTGCAGGATGATGGATACATTGGCCCTCATGTTGATTATGAAGGAAGAATAGGTTTTCAATACATATCTTATAACGGTGGTGATCATGGTGACCATTGTGCTGGAATTATATTTGGTGCTGGAAATATCGACCCAACTACTACCGGCATGGCACCTGGAGCCAATCTTTACACCTATGGAGCTGCCCCTGAATATCCAGGATTTAATCTTATTCCTTCGCATTACAGCAGTAATGAAATTAGAATTACTTCAACTTCATACAGTAATGGATGTAATGCTGGTTATACCTCATTGGCAAGAACTATGGATATTCAAATTAATGAGTACCCATCTTTGATGCATGTATTTTCTGCAGGCAATTCAGGTACATTAAATTGTAGTTACGGTGCAGGATCAGGATGGGGAAATGTAACAGGAGGTCATAAAATTGGTAAAAATGTAATTGCTACAGCAAACCTTGACTATAAAGATGCATTATCCAATTCTTCAAGTCGTGGACCTGCACATGATGGTAGGATTAAGCCAGATATCAGCGCAAAAGGATCATCGGTTTATTCCACAAAAAATCCAAATACTTATACAACCAAATCTGGTACATCGATGGCCTGTCCAGGAATTGCTGGATCTCTGGCCCAACTTTACCAGGCTTATAAGGAAATAAATAGTGGTCAGGAACCAAAAGGTGGTTTAATGAAAGCATTGATACTAAATACTGCTAAAGACCTTGGAAACCCAGGACCAGATTTTAAATATGGTTGGGGCCGAATCAAAAATTTAAGGGCAGTATTAACCCTTGAGGATAATAGGTATTTTACAGATGAGATCATTCAGGGACAAGCCAATACACATCAAATTTATATTCCTGAAGGAACTAAACAGGCAAAGATAATGGTTTATTGGACTGACAAGGAAGCCTCTGTTGGAACCAGTAAAGCACTGGTAAATGATATCAATATCATTGTTAGTGATGCCTTTAACGTGGAATATTATCCATGGTTATTAAGCCATTACCCGAATCCTGATAGTTTAAATAAACCAGCTGGTAAAGGTATTGACTACCTTAATAATATGGAGCAGGTTGCCATTGAAAATCCTCAGGAAGGAACTTATGACCTGATTATAGATGGATTTGAAATACCCTTTGGACCACAGGAATATTATGTAGTGTATGAATTTATAATGGATGATATCACCTTAACTTATCCACAAGGTGGTGAATCATTTCCCCCAGGCGAATCGGTAACTATAAGATGGGATGCATATGGAACCAATGATAATTTTTCAATTGATTATTCAATAGATAACGGAGTTGGCTGGACAAATATCAATGATAATATATCCGGATCCTTACGATATTATAATTGGGCATTACCTGCTATTATTACAGGTGAAGCAAAGATCAAAATAAGTCGCAATGGCATTAGCGATATGAGTGTAGAAACATTTTCAATTATGGAGGAGGTTGAAGAAATCGACTTTGTAAGATCTTGTCCAAATTCTGTATTGATTGGCTGGGATCCTGTTGATGATGCAGTATCTTATGATGTTTATATGTTGGGAGATAAATACATGGAAATTGTTGGATCAACAACAGTTGATTCAATTTTTATAGATGATGTAAACTCTGAAGAAGAAAATTGGTTCAGTATAAGGGCTATTGGACCTGACAATGCAATAGGCAGAAGGTCAATTGCTGAATTAAAACAAACTGGAATCTGGAACTGTCAATATAATAAAGACTTAGCCGTTTCGGATATAATAGCTCCACCCACTGGCGTTCTCTATGATTGCCAGGATTATTCAGATTCAGAGGTAAAAGTTGAAATTAGTAATCCTGGATTAGAAACAATGAGTGACATTTCATTATATTTTCAGTTTGAAAATGAACCTATTGTGAATGAAACATATACAGGCACTTTGGAACCAGGAGAAAAAATCATTTATGCATTTAACTCAGGTATCAGCTTAAATTCGACAGGTGTATATGAACTAACTGTATGGATTGAACAACCTGAGGACGAAAATACATTTAATAATATTATAGAAGGGGTTTTGGATTTGAAACCGGCACAAACAATACCAAATTTTGAACTTACTCATTTTGATGAATTTGATGTATGCGGATATGAACCGGATTGTGAGGACTTTACTTGCTATATTGATAATAAATGGTATAATCTGCAAAACAATGTAAATGATAATATTGACTGGCGATTATTGAATGGTATTACACCTACTCCAAATACAGGACCGATTGGAGACCATACAACCGGAACAATTGAAGGAAATTTCCTTTATTTGGAAGCTTCAATAGTGTGTTTTAATAAAATAGCCATTTTGATGTCCCCTTGTTTTGACCTCAGTTCTTTATCAAATCCGGGAATGGAATTTGGTTAGAATATGGATGGAGTGGAGAGGGGACAACTTCATGTAGATGTGATTAGTCAGGGAGAATTATTCAAAGATATTCAAGAACCATTAATTGGAGACCAGGGAAGTGGGTGGAATCAAGGCATTATAAATTTATCTCAATTTGCTGGAGAGGTCATCAATTTGAGATTTCGTGGACAAACAGGAAATGGTGAACTGAGTGATCTGGCTATTGATGATATTGTCGTCACCGAAATGACAACTGTTGAAACCATTGCAAATAATAATAATATAGTAGTCTTCCCAAATCCTTCCACTGGTGAATTCAATATTTCATACCCTGAAATATTACAGCAAAATGCGCACCTTGAGGTTTTTGATATAACTGGTCGATCAATCTATAAATCAAATTTAAATCCATCATCCACAGGCAGTAATATCTTTAAACTCTCACTTTCAAACACCGAAAAGGGGATTTATTATCTACTTATTAAAAATGGTGACAGCACAATAAAAAAGAAACTGGTAAAATATTAAAATCAAATGAAACTCCCCGCCGCAGAGCAGCGGGGTATCCTGACGGAATTTATTTGTTGATTCGCCCTAAAGGGCGGTGAATAAAGCCCATGTGATCCCTCGACAAAAGCTCGGGATCAATTCGACTAACAAATTTCTCCTTAGGAGTCCTTCGGACAATTCACTACGTTTTTAAAATTTGAGTCTCATTGATTCAAGGATGAGCTGACTAGAAAGTCCGCT